>JACCXN010000005.1 GCA_013696965.1 Bacteroidota bacterium
TATCAGGGAAGTATTACCAGTAAGGAAAGACAGGTCCTACCCTAGGGTAGTGAAAAACAAGCAATCTAAAAGTAAACACAAAACGTTTACTAATTATAAACCAGCGTTTTAATCCTTAACTTAATGACATTGCCCTCCGGGGCTGAACTGGAATTAAAAATATTAATCTATAATTGTATCATCCCTTCGGGATTAGCTTTTTCAGTGGCCTCGTAAAACGAGGCGGTTTTTTTATTTAAGTATTTCTAACCCCCAAATTAATTCAAGCATTGGAAAAAGCCAGATTTTGGGTTAGGGCGATTTCTTTTTTCATAGTCTTGCTTATAATTTTATACTTTTTGACTTTAAGATCTTTACATAATAAGGCAAGAGAATCAAAATGCAATAAAACTGTTATGAAAAACGTATTTTTGTATAGAAGAATTTACAATGGATTTTAAAATAATATCAGATTATAGCCCAACCGGAGATCAGCCAGTAGCAATTAAGCAATTGGTTGAAGGACTAAAGGAGGGGACTAAAGCACAAACACTACTGGGTGTAACAGGTTCAGGGAAAACATTCACTATAGCTAATGTTATAGAGAATGTGAATAGACCAACTCTAATATTAAGTCACAATAAAACATTGGCTGCACAATTGTACGGAGAATTTAAACAGTTTTTCCCTAATAATGCAGTTGAATACTTTGTTTCTTATTACGATTATTATCAACCTGAGGCTTATATACCTAGCACCAATACCTTTATTGAAAAAGATCTCGCAATAAATGATGAAATTGAAAAACTAAGATTAAGCGCAACATCATCCCTTCTTTCAGGAAGACGTGATGTTATTATTGTTTCATCAGTTTCCTGCATTTATGGAATTGGTAATCCTGCTGATTTTAAGCACAATGTAATAAACATTCAAAAAAAGGAGGTAATAAGCAGGAATAAGTTCCTTCATTCCCTAGTTAACAGTCTATACTCCAGAACAGAAGGTGAATTTAACAGGGGGAATTTCAGGGTGAAAGGCGATACTGTAGATATTTTCCTTGCTTATGCTGATTATGCCTATCGTGTTTATTTCTGGGGTGATGAAATCGAGAAAATTGAATCATTTGAACCATCCACTGGAATAGCCATTGAATCTTTTGATAGTGTAAATATTTATCCTGCTAATATCTTTGTAACCTCAAAAGAAAAACTACAAGGTGCTATTTATGAAATTCAGGATGATTTGGTAAAACAATCGGAATTTTTCAAAGAAGAGCAAAGGAACCTGGAAGCTAAAAGAATTGAAGACCGGGTAACTTATGATCTGGAAATGATCAGGGAATTGGGTTATTGTTCGGGAATAGAAAATTATTCAAGGTACTTTGATGGTCGTCCTCCCGGGTCAAGACCTTTTTGTCTTTTAGATTATTTTCCTGATGACTTTTTAATGGTCATTGATGAGAGTCATGTAACTATTCCTCAAGTAAGAGCAATGTATGGAGGCGATAGGTCAAGAAAAACCAATTTAGTTGAATACGGTTTTCGTTTGCCTTCTGCCATGGACAATCGTCCTCTAAAATTTGAAGAATTTGAAACATTGATTGGCCAAACCATTTATGTAAGTGCAACACCTGCAGATTATGAACTGGAGAAATCGGAAGGAATTGTTGTGGAACAGGTAATTCGTCCAACTGGCCTTCTTGATCCCGTAATAGAGGTTAGACCAACAGTAAATCAAATAGATGATTTACTTGAATCCATTGCTTTAGTTACAAAGAAGGATGAAAGGACTTTGGTAACAACATTGACAAAAAAAATGGCAGAAGAGCTTTTCAAATACATGTCCAAGCTTCGAATCAGATGCAGGTATATTCATTCTGATGTAGATACCCTGGAGCGGGTTGAGATATTGCGTGATCTTCGCTTAGGCCTTTTCGATGTTCTTATTGGGGTTAATTTGCTTAGGGAAGGTTTAGATTTACCAGAAGTTTCACTCGTTGCTATTTTAGATGCAGATAAAGAGGGTTTCCTTCGCTCTGCCCGTTCACTTACCCAAACATCTGGAAGAGCTGCTAGAAATGTAAATGGAATGGTTATTATGTATGCAGACAAAGTGACCAATTCGATGCGAATTACCATTGAAGAAACCCAGAGAAGAAGATTAAAACAAATAGCTTATAATTACGAACACAACATAATTCCTGCTCAAATGAACAAGTCCAAGGAATCTATTATGAAACAAACATCTGTGGCGGATTCCAAATCAAAGAATATTAAAGTTTACGGAGAATCTGTTGAGCCTGGTATTGCTGCAGATATGGAAATTCAATATATGCCAAAAGAACAGCTTGAAAAAATTGTAATTAAAACAAGAAAAGAGATGGAAACGGCTGCCAAGGAACTTGATTTCATTGGTGCTGCAAAACTTAGAGATGAACTATACAGTTACCAGGAACTTTTAAAAGCAAAAAAATGATTAAAACTTCAACTATTGCTTTAATAATGGCTTGTACTTTTTTTTCATGTAAAAGTGGTAAAATTGCCGATAAATCAAATAAGCCTCTTCATGAAAAGGTGATAGTTGAACCGGATTTTTCTAAACAAGGAAAAAACACGCGTATGCAAATTCAGGAAGTTAAACTGATTTCTGATAAAACCATCGAAATTTCATTCAGTTACAGTGGGGGTTGTAAGGAACATAGTTTTAGCCTTTATACCTCTGGAGCTCTGATAAAGACTCTTCCCCCTAAAATTCATTTATTTCTTGTTAATCATCAGCAAGAAGATGCTTGCAGGGAACTAATTACTGCTAAAATACAATTTGATATTTCAAATGCCCTTCCATCTAACACTAAAAAAACCATACTAATATTCAATGATGTTTTTGAATATGCTTTAGAAATATAGGTTTTTTATTTTCAAGCAAAAAGTCGTAAATTGAATTAGGATATTCCTTATTAAATTTAGATTTAGCGTATGAAGTTATTCGCCACATTAACTACTTACTTGCTTTTTGTTTTTATTGTTATTTCAAACTCTTTTGCTCAGAAAAACAAGGGAGGAATACCCCTTAGCATGGAGAAAAAAATAAACTTACCCCTTCCCTACTTTCATACAATGCCTGCATTTAATGCTGTGGAAATGTTAGCGGAGGACGATTCACTAAATGCAAATAAAATAGGCCCCTTTAGATTTGGTAAAAATTTTAATACTGCTTTTAATTTAGAAAATTCCGGAACCTGGACAAATCTTAAGCAAAGTGGACTGATATGGCGATTAGGCATTAGTTCACCAGGTGCTTATTCTATTAATTTAATTTTTGAGGATTATTATTTACCCCCGGGAGCATTCCTTTTTATTTATAATGAAAACAAAACGCATATTCTTGGTGCATTTACTCATTTAAACAACCATTCTTCCAGAAAATTTGCAACAGATTTGATAATGGGAGATAAAATAATATTGGAATACTATGAACCTGAAAAGGCAAAAATAAAGGGCTCATTATTAATAGCAACCGTTACGCATGCTTATAGGGACATTTTAAAATTCAGCAAAAGTGATTTTGGCTCTTCAGGCCAATGCAACATAAATGTAAATTGTAAATTAGGTGAATCCTGGGAAGAGCAAATAAGATCCGTAGTAATGCTTGTGAGCGGAGGAAATGGATTTTGTTCAGGTGTATTAATAAACAATTCTGCTCTTGATGGCAAACCCTATATTTTAACTGCTAATCATTGTGGGAATTCCGGTTTTGAATCTTGGATTTTTCGATTTAACTGGGAAGCTCCGGATTGTGAAAATCCTACCACAGCCCCACCCTTTCAATCTTTAACTGGTGCTAAAAAAAGGGCAAACAATCCTGTTTCCGATTTTTTACTTCTCGAGATGTTTGATAAAGTTCCCCAAAGTTATAATGCCTATTTTTCTGGATGGGAAAATAAAAACAATCAATCAGAAAAAGGAGTTACAATTCATCATCCTAAGGGGGATATAAAAAAAATATCTGAATACATTAAACCAACAGTTAGTGAAAATATAGATGGGACAGAAATTTGGAAAGTAATCTCCTGGAATAAAGGAACTACTGAACCAGGCTCATCAGGTTCTCCACTTTTTGATCAAAATCATAGAATTATAGGCCAATTATATGGAGGGCTGGCAACATGTGATAATCCCAAGGAAGATTATTATGGCAAACTTTCCACTTCCTGGGATGGTATTTCCAATACTTTGCGATTAAGAGATTGGTTGGACCCGATAAACTCTGGAGTTACTTTTCTTAATGGTTATGATTTTGGAATTCCAGCTTTTTCACTAGATGCAGGTATTATTGCCACTCTAATTCCGAAAAATGAATCTATTACTTGTGTTGATTCAATTACACCTGTTTTGTTAATTAAAAATTTTGGGTTGGAAACAATAAATTCAGTAGTTATTGAATTTAAAATCAATAATTTACCGGCTCACAAACAGCTTTTTACCCTAAATTTAATTCAAGGTGATTTTGATACCCTTATTCTTAATACAATAGGTGTAACAGTTGGGGATAATTTTTTTACTGCTTTTGTTTCAAATCCAAATGAATCTATAGATCAAAATATGGCAAATGATTCAATTCGTGTGAATTTTAAAATAAAAAATATGGATACCATTATTTCCATTTCCCCTGCTTTTAGAGAAAATTTTGAAGGATTGGATTTTCCTCCCGAAGGCTGGGATCGAATTAACCCCGATAATAGCATAAGTTGGACAAGAACAAAAGTAGCCAGTAGCTTTTCGGAGAATGGTGCCTCCATTAGAATTACAAACTTTCACTACAATACAAATTATCAGAGTGATTATTTACTTTCTCCGGCTTTAAATTTCACCGGCAGTTCTCCCCCAACCTTAGAATTTGATGTTGCTTATTCCCGGTTTTCATCCCTAAAACATGATTCACTTATCGTTTCGGTTTCTGTTGATTGTATGCTTAATTGGGAAAGGATCTATGCAAAAGGCAATGCACTTCTTTCAACAAATAATGGGGAAAATGTTACAATTTCTTTTGTTCCAAAAAAAGATGAATGGAGAAAGGAAATTATTAATCTGAATCAATTTAAAGACAACCAAAGTGTATTTTTACGGTTTGAAAACATCAATGGAAATGGGAATAATTTATATCTTGACAATATAGCCGTTTATGATGCGCTTAACAGCATTTCAAATGAAAACCCAAACCCTCATTTTAGCATATTTCCAAATCCATCTTCATCAATCTTTATTGTTAAATCAACAGAACAGGTTGAAGAAATTACAGTTTACAATTTATTAGGTGAGGTAATTTTAAAGCTATTTGTTAAAAAGCATGAACAACAACCACAAATTGATTTATCAGCTTTTCCTGATGGAATCTATATTGTTGAACTCATTTTCCTTGAAGGAAAAAAATGGGGGAAATTAAGTAAATCAAATTAAAGAAAAACTTATTTTCCTTTCTTGGGGATAATCATTCTATCCATTGAATTTACTTTCCTACCTTTTGTTTTTTTGGAAGAGGAACATCCTGAAAAACTCAAAAAACAAAACATAAAAAAAAGAAGAACCAATATTTTACATGCTAGTGTTTTCATAATAGCCATTAATTTAATCCCAAAGTTAACAATAATGCCAATTAATGTCAATAATAATAGCATTATTATAAAGAAAAACCTATGAAAGTATTTAATTGTTGTCTGTTTTTTTCCGACTTTTAAATATTACCGGTTCTCATTATCCATTTTACCGGTTCTAACATTAAAAACCCTTACCAACACCATTAAATCTGCTTACCTAAACTAATTATTCATTGCCTTTAATCTTTTAATAAGGGATGGATGTGAATAATATACGAATTCATAGGCAGAATGAGGGGTAAGATTACTCAAATTATCAGCAGAAAGTTTTTTTAGTGCAGAAATTAATGCATTTTTATTATACGTTTCTTTTGAATATTTATCCGCTTCATATTCATTTTTCCTGGAATTTGCATTCATAATAATTCCTAATAATAAAGAAAGTGGTGAATAAAGCAGTGAAAAAGCCAGAATTCCAATATGAAAACTGTCATTTTCAACCCCTAGGGCACCAGCTAAGGCAGGATTATCAATAACCAAGGAAAGAATAAAAAGCATAAGTCCTGTTTGTAGAACACCCATAATTATGCCTTGCAAAGTATGTTTCTTTTTGAAATGCCCTACCTCATGGGCTAAAATCGCAACTAGCTCCTCAACAGTATGCTTTTCAATGAGTGTATCATATAAAACAATTTTTTTTCGTGGACCCAACCCGCTAAAAAAAGCATTAGCCTTTGAACTACGTTTAGATCCATCCATTACATAAAGATTATCAAGTTTAAAATTAACTTTATTGCAATAGGATTCAATTGCAGATCTAAGTTCGCCTTCTGGTAATGGGGATAATTTATTGAACAAGGGAATAATTACAGAGGCATAAAACATGGTTGAAAGAACCATAAAAACAATTAAGGTAATCCAAATGTATAACCAGAAGAACATTCCTGTTTCATGGTATATCCATGTAATTAGAGCTATTAAGCCTCCGCCAATAACTACAGAAAGTAAATATCCTTTAATTTTATCCATAATGTATGTTTTTGCTGTAGTTTTATTAAAGCCATATTTCTCCTCAATTACAAAAGTATCATACAAATCAAAAGGAGTAAAAATAATATCGGATGCAATACCAAGGATTCCGAAGAATAAAATTGCAATTAGAATTGGATTATCAGAGAAGGATCTTGCTAAATTATCAACAAAGGCAAACCCTTTGAATAAAAGCATGAATAAAATCAAAACAAGACTAAGAGTGCTTGTAATCATTGAAAACATAGCGCTTTCCTTGTTATATTCCTGAGATTTTCGGTATTTAATTTCATCATAAACATCTTCTGCTTCCTTTGGTGGTGTATCATGCATATTCTTAATATTCAGGTAATTTAATATGCGTTCAAAAAGGTAATTGAAAATAATTATGGCAATTATGATGTAAAAGATAATATGTTCCATTTAAAATTAATTTGAAGGAGGGCTAAATTAGATGTTTTTATACAACAGAGCAAGGTTATGTAAATAATAACCGATACAAAAACCAGCGAATATTAAAAATTACTTTTTATACTGCTCAGAACAGAAAAAAATAAAACATAAATAACCCTAAGACAAGTAATAGAATCAAATTAATAATGCCATATTCTTAATTTTTAAATGATGGATTTTTAGGGCTATTTTGGATTCTGTAATAAAATGAAAAACAAACCAGTGCAGAATATATTCCAATAGGGTCCGGGAGAATATTCCAGCAATAAGCAGCATAAGCGAACTTAGAAAGGATGATTGAGTTTGGGAGTGCAATCACAAAAAAAACAGGATTAAAGGAATATAAACTAAAAGTGTAACAGTTGCAAATGTTTTGGTTAAGGCTTCTAAAACAGGATTTTTAAATACACGTACAAGGACTATATTTTCATTCTTATCCATTAGTTAGGCTATAAGTTAACAAAAAAAATCAAATTATATGCCACTAATATTTTAAATACACTCTTTTTCTCATTTAATAAAATTGGCAAAAATTCCTTGTGATGAATTTACTCAATATGTAGAAAACACTCCTCATTTAAATCATTTCCTTTTATTAATAGCTGACAGAAAAATAAGGCAAAACAACAAGGCGGATTTCTTTCAGACTGGATTACTGGCAAATACTTTAATGAATTTATGGCCTTGGAAACATTTGAATAATTGGCAGGATTTTTTATGTCATCTAAAATGAGTGAAACTTAAAACTAAAATTTATGAATAACCTTTTATACATAATTGCAGTAATTCTGGTAATTGGATGGGCAATTGGATTTTTCGCCTATGAAGCCGGAAACATTATCCATATCTTATTGGTTGTTGCAGTAATTGCTGTTTTATTACGATTAATAAGGGGGTGAAATTGCTAATAAAAACATTGCTTTTTAACTTTAAAAAATAGAAATCATGACAAACTTATTATATATAATTGCCGTAATCCTGGTAATTTCTTGGGCAGTTGGGTTTTTCGCCTATGAAGCAGGAAACATAATTCATATTTTACTTATTATCGCTGTCATAGCCGTATTACTAAGGTTGATAAGAGGAGCCTGATAAAAGGACTTTTCTTTTTGAAAATAAAATTTACAAACCTTATAATTCCCTCATGGATGAGCACTTATTCATTGTCATAAGGCCAAAAGTTTGCATAAAGATAATAAACAAGCAAATGCTTTCCTGGGGAATTTAAATAGAAAAACCACTATGAATCACCATAAACTAATGTTGATTGTTGTTTTTTATTTATAAAAAATCAAGAGGATACAAGTTTAATAAAAAAAAGAAAATTTTTAGATTAATTAAAACCAAGAATAAATTCATAAAATACAATATGGAAAGTATAGACAAGCCAAGGGTTCAATCAAAAACGGAGAAAGCCATAAAGAAAACAGTAAACAAGTCATTGGAAAAGAGTAAAATTAATTCTGATAAACCTGAAGCAAACTCAAAGAAAAAGATTGCTACAACAAATGAATTCAGGAAGACTAAGATTAAAGTAGAAGCGCCAAAAATCCAAACCGTTGATACAAATATTAAAAGTGGGAAAACAAGGTATTCTGATCTTGAATTACAAGAATTCAAGGAATTAATTACGCACAAACTTGCTGATGCCAAAATAGAAGCTAAAGCTTTACACGATTTGTTAAAAAAAACCCATGATAATGGTACGGATGATACAGCAAGGGCATTTAAAAATCTTGAAGAATGCTCTGACACTCAGTCAAAGGAAGAGTTGGGACAATTGGCAAGCAGGCAACAAAAATTTATTGAACAGCTCGAACATGCTTTAATACGGATAGAAACCAAATGCTATGGTGTTTGTCATATTTCCGGAAAACTAATACCCAAAGAAAGATTAAGAATTGTTCCACACACAACTCAAACAATAGAGACTAAGCTAATAAGTGAACGCTAAGATATTAATACGCATTGGAGTGAAATTCTTAATTAATGTATTAATTTAAACGAAAATTCAATTTATTGATTTTAGCCAAAATACACTTATTAAATTTCATGAAGCAAAAGATTCTAACAAAAATTTGATTACCAAATTAAATAGGATAAATGATTGAAACAATTCGATTATTATCAAGTCAATTTGAATTATGGAAAAATTAAAAATGTTAATTGTTGACAATGATTTTACTGTTGCTTCTAACTTAAATAAACAATTAAATAAAATGGGTTATGAGGTTTGTGGAGTAGCTGAAACAAGTGAGGAAACAGCATTGAAAATTAATCAGTTTAGACCGGATTTGATTTTAATGAACTTGAATTTGAACGAAAAAGAAAACCGTAAAAACATTGAACCATATTTGGATATATATATTAAAGACAATATTCCTGTAGTTTTTTTAAGCAATAAAATAGATAAAGCTTTGCTAAAAAAAACAAGAATAATAAACAACAGCACATTTATAACCAAACCTGTAAATTCCAAGGAATTACGTACTACTATTGGTCTGCTTTTAAAATCATCTGGGCAACAAACTGATGAAAATTTAAAAAGTGAGGAAAACAAAGAACTTCAGAGGTTAAATGCCCTAAATAGATATGAAATAATTGATTCTCCCTCTGACAATTGCTTTGATCGAATTACATTAATTACTGCACGATTTTTCAATGTTCCTGTCGCTGTAATAACACTTGTTGACAAAACTAAGATATGGTTCAAATCGCCTCAGGGACTAATCCTGGATTACATTGAAAGAACGAATATTGACAATCATTCTATATTACCTTTAAATAGTTTTTTTGAGAACAGAGGGCAAAATAAAAAAAAATTTATTGCTGATTTTTTTTCTCCTTCTGATAAGTCCTATTGTTTTTATGCAGCCGCGCCATTAATTACCCCTGAGGGCCATATACTTGGAACTTTAAGCATTATGGACAAAGAATCCAGAACAATAAATAAATCATCTGAAAAAATACTTACAGATCTGGCAGCAATTGTAATGGATGAGTTTGAACTCAGGCTGACATCGAAAATGGCTGTTAAATTTCAACATGAATTAATTAACATAGCTACCACTTTTCAAAATGAAAAAATGGCTGGGGTTGAGCGTTTAAAAAACAATTCAAGTATAGATAATGAAATTAAAATACCTGCAGGAAAGATATCTTCAATGATTAAGGATTCAAGTAAACAAACGGATCAGATAATTGAAGAACTTTTTCATTCAGCAATTATCAATAGTGGAAAGATTATACTACAAACAGAACCAGTTAATCTAACTGAAATTGCATTGGAGGTTATTAAAACTTATAGAAAAATTGCATCAAAAAAAGGACAAGTCCTTAAACTATTTATTGAAAGTAATCCTGTTGTTGAAGGGGATAGAATAAGACTTAAAGAGGTAATGGGAAATTTGATTGATAATGCAATTAAATATTCCGAACGTGATACCATTATTGATGTAAATGTAATAGCTGGCGAAGGAAAAGCATATTTTGAAGTAAAAGATCAAGGCCAGGGACTCACTGAAGAGGATAAAGCTATATTGTTTACAAATATTGTAAGATCAGGGGAAAGGCACTCTGAGAAGGAGTTATCCATTGGAATTGGACTATCAATCGTTAAAACTATTGTAGAAATGCACGGTGGAATAGTAAGGGCGGAAAGTGAAGGAAAGGATATGGGAAGTAGTTTTATAGTAGAATTGCCTAAAATAAATTAAGTATACAATTAAGTATTCATAGAGTAAATAAATCACTGCCTATTAAACAAACCAACCATTTAACAATTTAATTTACAAGACATGATAATTTTAAAGGTAAACCAGGTAATTAATTACATATTATGTGCATTATCAATCACAATATTTTTGGCTTGTCAAACTGGTTATAATCCAGATCATCTTGAAAGCAAACAACAATCAACACAAGATAAAACTACTGGGCAAGCAGTAGAACAATTGGATCAAAGAATTGGAGAACTTAATGAAGAAATTACTTCTGTTGAAAGACATTTAATTCAGGAGGAAAAATTTAATCAAGAAGAAATAATGAGTTCATGGCTTGATATTGAAGCTAAAAGACTGGTATTAAATCAAACAATAGATAGTTATAATACGGCAGTTCAAGAAAACCAAGAAAATCAAGCTGATCTTTTAAAGAAAGAAATAAATACATTACTTGATGAAATTCAATTAGATGTTACTAATCTTAAAGAGGATGCAAAAATAGATGGCAAAGGGGTCTTTGAATAAAAAAAATTAGCAATAAAGTCTATAGTCTTCCTAAAAAAAGAATTCGTATCTAAAGTTTAACTTTTGTCTGATTTTATCTGCTGAATTCAAGTTATAATGCAACTTCTTGCGGGGTAAAATAACTACTTTCCAAGGAAAAGAGAGGGAAATTTTATAATTTTCCTCCTGTTTTTATATTCGTTTTACCTCGCAATCTAAAAGTTGCATTTGTTTATTGAATCTAATTATTATTAAATCAGGATAGAGGAAAAATTCAGAAAGTTAAATTTCAGAAAAATGGAAATAATTATTGAAATAATTGTTTGAAAGCTTATAAATCGGGCAAAGAAAATTAAGGACTAGTTTTCTATGAAAAAGAAAATCTGGTTTCTAAATTACTTTCTTCCCAATTCTTTAAAACATTTTAAAATAATGCTCAAATCATTGCTTATCCTGTAATCCTTGGCATAAAGCAAATTCATTTTATTTATGCTTCCTTCATCAAGTTTTTTATGCCTTAGAGGATCAGCAGTATGCAATATTCCACTCTTTATTTTAGGCAATTTAAAATTTTCAGCATTGTTTGTTTGAGCATAACTTACCCAGGATTTATTACCAGAAAGAACAATGAAAATGTTTTTAAAGAAATTGTATGGTTTGTCGACCAAAAAAATATTGATTGGAAGAAATGTCAAGAGTGACAAGGATGTTGCAATATCAAATAATCGTTTGTTTCTTTTATTCGCACTTCTTGAAATTGAATTTATATTAATGCTATATAAATCACCTGAAGTATCCACAGAATTACTGCCAATAATGTACAAACTCTCAGGGGGAGCAATTTTATAATCAATATTGCGCAACTGTGCCATTTGATTAATAATAATATGTGAGGAAATGTCTCTTGCACAGAAAATAACTTCATCAATTTTATATATTTCTAAAATATCCTCAAGCTTATCAAAAGTTCCTAAAAATTCAGGATGTTTTTTAATTTCATTTTGTTGTTCATCAGGAACAACATTCCCAATAAATGAAGGATTAGCATCGGTTAATTTCAAAAGAGAAGATACCCTTGAAAATTCATCAAAATGCCCTACAATAAGGATCCGTTTTTTCTTTTCTGAATTAAGATCAAAGCCTTTTATTTTAATCAAATGAAGAATATAACGAAAAAACACAAGAGAAAAAACAGCCCACATTGCTCCAAATACAATAAGCGCGCGGGAAAATCGATATTGTTCACTCAATAAGCTGTAAACAATGAGAATAACGCCTGTACCTATTCCAATACCCTTAATAATTTTAAGCGGCTTTACGGGTTTGTCATATCCCCCACTATATAATACTGAAAGCAACCAGATAAAGGTGTAAAAAGGAAAAGCTACTGTTAGCAATTCTGTCTCAAAATGCAGGGCCTGTTCAACTTTTACTACCTTTTCCCAATAATTTTTCAACAAAAACAATCCTATCAAAATAATTGATGCATCAAATAAAGGAAGCGCTGTTTTTTTCAGGAACCGACTAATTATTGCAGCACTGGCACGAAGGTATACTGCAAAATTAATAAGGAATGAAAAGGTTTTGGCATGTTGTTGGGAAAAATGTTTTTGAGCAAAAATAATCATCGCATTATAAAAAACGAAAACATAATTCACGCTGCTTTTTTTTGTGCTTTCCCCCTTATAGTGAATAATGCGTGTCTTGGGAAAATAGTAATTTTTATATCCTGCTTTAATAATTCGGTAGGAAAGATCAATATCTTCACCATACATGAAAAAAGTTTCGTCCAAAAGGCCAGTTTTATCAAGTGTTTCTTTACGCAAAAGCATGAAGGCCCCTGATAATATCTCAACCTCATGAACTTTATTTTTATCTAAAAAACCCAAATGATACCTTCCAAAGCGCCTTGATTTTGGGAATAACCTGGAAAGCCCAAACACCTTATAAAATGCAACTTCCGGGGTGGGCAAACCTCTTTTTGATTCTGGAAGAAATTTTCCTTTTCCGTCAATCATATAAACCCCTAATCCTCCCGCAATGGAATTGTCATCCATGAAAGAAACAACTTTTTCAAAAGTATCCTCCTCAACAACAGTATCCGGATTTAATAACAATACATATTCTCCACAGGCAAGCTTAATTGCCTGGTTATTTGCAAAAGAAAACCCTGTGTTTTTTTTATTTTCTATGAGTTTTACCTCAGGAAATTTTGTTTTCACCATTTCCACAGAACCATCAACAGAATTGTTATCCACTACAAACACCTCTGAAGAAACCCTGTGGATTGCCTTATATACTGAATGCAGACACTGCTCCAGAAAATATTCTACATTATAATTTACAATGATAATAGTAAGCTTCATTTATAAGAAATGCGGATTGTATTAATGTAAAATATTTTCATAAGGTATTCTATTTACAATTGAGCGACCAAGAGTCACTTCATCAGCATACTCTATTTCATCGCCAAAAGCAATACCTCTTGCAATTACCGAAACTTTTATTCCATATTCTTTCAATCGTTTATAAATATAAAAATTAGTGGTATCGCCCTCCATTGTTGTACTTAATGCAAGTACAATTTCTTTAACCTCACCTACTGAGGCCTTCCCTACCAATGTTTCAATATTCAAATCATTTGGGCCTATTCCATCCATGGGGGATATAATACCTCCTAAAACATGATATACTCCTCTATGTTGTCCTGTATTCTCAATTGCCATAACATCCCTTATGTCTTGAACAACACAAATTATTTCCTTATCACGATTTGGATTTGCACACAATTCACATAATTCCTTATCTGAAATATTATGACAGTTTGTACAGAATTTAATTTCCCTCCGCATTCTAATTAGGCTATTTCCAAAGATATTTACAGTATCCATATCCTTTTTTAAAAGATGGAGTACCAACCTTAAAGCTGTTTTTTTTCCTATTCCCGGCAGGCTGGAAAATTGTTCTACTGCTTCTTCTATTAATTTAGATGAAAAATTCATTGCTCAAAAATAACAAATTACACAATTAAAAGTTTTTATTGCTGCGTTATTGTGCAGAATTAAATTTTTTCAAGTAAATAATAAATTTAATCTTTGCTACAATGAATCTTTTAATGAATCAGAAATTAAAAGCAACTATCTTATTGCCGAATAATTAAATAAGCCAAAAATGTTACCACCAGTTCTTATCATTTCATTCATACTTGGTTATTTCCTATTGTTGATGGGAATTTCTTGGTATACAGGAAAAAAATCAGGTAATAATGATGACTTCTTTTTAGCAGGAAAAAAATCCCCCTGGTTTATTGTTGCATTTGGAATGATTGGGTCTTCTCTCTCTGGTGTTACCTTTGTTTCTATACCTGGCTGGGTTAAGGATAGTTCCTTTTCCTATATGCAGGTTGTATTGGGCTATATGGTGGGTTATTTTGTTATTGCCACGATACTAATGCCGCTTTATTACAGGCTTAATCTTACTTCAATTTATACTTACCTTGAACAGCGTTTTGGATATTGGACATACAAAACAGGTGCGTCATTTTTTCTTTTATCCAGAACCTTAGGTTCAGCCTTGAGGCTTTTCCTTGTAGCAAATGTGCTTCAACTTACGGTTTTCAATCATTATAATATTCCTTTTGCAATAACTGTGCTCATCACCATCGCCTTTATTTGGTTATATACCTTTAAAGGAGGAATAAAAACCATAATCTGGACTGATACTTTACAAACTCTTTTTATGTTGACTGCCGTTGGGGTTAGTATCTGGATTATTTCTTCTGAACTTGGTTTAGGGCCAATGCAAATGGTAAGCTTGGTTTCAGATAGCGAATATTCTAGAATATTTTTTTTCGATGATATAAACAGTAAAAATTATTTCTGGAAGCAGTTTTTAAGTGGGACTTTTATTGCCATTGTAATGACGGGTCTTGATCAGGATATGATGCAGAAAAACCTTTCCTGTAAAAGCATAAAAGATGCTCAGAAAAATATGTTTTCTTTTAGTCTTGTTTTGCTATTCGTTAATTTGTTTTTCATGGCCTTAGGTGCATTGTTGTATTTATTTGCAACTTCAAAGGGAATTGCTCTCCCCGCCAAGACTGATGACCTTTATCCCATGCTTGCTACTCAAGGCTATTTAAGCGCTATTGCAGGAATATTTTTTATTGTTGGCTTAATTGCCGCGGCATATTCCAGTGCCGATTCTGCAATGACCGCTTTAACAACCTCAGTATGTATTGATTTTCTTGATTTAAATAAAAACGATAGCATTTCTGCCCAAAAGAAAACAGCTATCAGAAGAAGAGTTCATATCCTCATTTCAGTTATTATGGTTCTTGTAATTTTAACATTTAAAGCTATTGACCACCCCAATGTGATTAGTACCGTTTTTATTGTTGCAGGATATACTTATGGACCTTTATTGGGAATGTATGCTTTTGGCTTATTTAGTAAATATAAGGTAATGGATAATTATGTACCCTATATAGCTATTATTTCTCCTATTTTATGCTTTCTGCTGAGTATGTATTCCGAGCGTTTGTTCAATGGTTATCAATTTGGATTTGAACTGCTTATATTAAATGGATTATTTACCTTTATAGGCTTATTTGCAATTAAAATTAAACCAGAAACAAAAGAAACCTTAGCTGTAACAAAAGTTTAATTTTACTAAGAATTCAATTATTTATTTTAGATTCCACTTTTTGCATTTATGTAATTAGCGGTTGTCCTTAATAAAATGCTTTTTTAGATTTTTTTTACTACCAGTTGAGCAGATTCATATTTTAATACTTTAACGGCAGCACCTTTTTCAATAAATCCTGTTAATGCAGTTGCATCATGAGTTTCACCTTCAACTTCAACTTTTCCCGATGGGCGAAGCATTGTAAGGGCTGTTCCTTCTCTTCCAATTAAAGTATGGCTATAAGCTGAAGCGCTGCTGTAACCTGTTGAAGTTTCCTGTGATGAATGAAGGATTATTTTATTAAAGGCGGATGAATAAAGAAGCCTTGCCCCCAAATAAATAGAAAGTATAACAGCCATAACCGCGGAAATAGAAACCATTAAAAAAGCGCGTACAAGTTTTTGGGGATCAACAAAAGTAAAGTCAAATCCATCATTATGTACAAGACTTAAGGTTAAACCTGCAACCACTAATGCTACACCTAAAATACCTGCCACTCCAAAACCTGGGATTACAAAGATTTCAACTCCTAAAAGGATTAGTCCAAGCACGAAAAGGACGATTTCAAAATTGGATGCAAGGCCTTCCAGGTAAAGCGGAGCGAAATATAGAATAGCAGCTGTAATTGCAGTTATGAGTGGAAATCCTATTCCCGGGGTTTGTAATTCAAAATATATCCCCCCTATTATTAGCATTATTAATATTCCACTAATAAATGGATTTATTAAAATACTTATAATTTGCTCAGTTAGGGTAAGTTCATGTTCAATTACACGATATTCTGAAATACCAATCCTTGATAGAACATCCTCCATTGAAGATATTTGTGCTTCACAAAACCCATATTTGATAGCCTCAGTGGTTGTAAAGGTTATCACTTTGCCAGAATCAATCACTCCAGGAATATAGATATCTGGATCAACCATTGCTTCGGCAATGTCAGGATTTCGTCCTCTTATTTCTGCTGTACTCCTCATTTTTTTCCGCATATAAGACTGGTACTTATCAGGAACCTGCTGTCCTGTTTGATCTACAACCGTAGCTGCTCCAATAGTACTTCCCGGTTGCATATATATACTATCACAAGCAATGGCAATTAAAGCTCCGGCAGAGGCCGCGTTATTCTGAATTAAAACATATACAGGAATCTTTGAATTCAAAATTCTGGTACGAATGGAATCTGCTGCATCAACAAGTCCTCCATATGTATTCATTTCAATGAAAATAATATCCGCCTTAATTTCATGTGCAAATGTTATTGCATTGGATGTTAACCTTTGAACCGGAGGAGCAATTTGATCTTTAATTTCAAAACGGTAGATTAATTTCTCACCCGGAATTTTAATTATAGAATCCTGAGCAATTAATTTTCCGTAGAAGGAAAACAGAATGGAAAGCAATAAGCTTAATTTTAACCTGCTCATATATTTTAATTAAAATGATGTTTGATCTTTTTTATAAATTCCTCATAAATCCCTGGACTACATGCCATGATATCCTCTCCAAAAACATAATTTTTTCCACCTTTAAAATCCTTAATAATACCTCCGGCTTGTTGAATTATAAAAGCACCGGCTGCAACATCCCATGAATTTAACCCATATTCGTAAAATCCATCAAATCTACCACATGCAACATATGCTAAATCCGTTGCCGCAGACCCTAAACGCCTTACCCCCCGGGTTTCTCGCATAAAAACCTTTAATAACTCAATGTATTGATCCATCTTATTGTAATCGTAATAGGGGAAGCCTGTGGCCAGTAAGGAGTTTTTTAATTCAGTAGTTGAGGAAATTTTAATTTCCTTGCCATTTAAATAGGCCTTGCTCCCCTCCCATGCATAAAATTTTTCCCTTTGATTTAACTCATTAATCACACCTAAAATTAAAGTGTCATTTCTCATAAGAGCTATACTGATGCAATAACAAGGAATACCATGGATAAAGTTAGTTGTACCATCCAAAGGATCGATTATCCAATTGTATACATCCCCTTTTTTTGAAATGGTTTTCTCTTCTGTTATAAAGCCACTTTCTGGAATTAATTTTCCAAGTGCTTTTACAAGTTGCATTTCTGCAGTTTTATCCACATAAGTTACTAAACTATTAAGGCTTTTTTCTTCTACTGACTCCTCATTTATTTTACCTCCTTGTTCCTTAATAAATAGCCCAACAGATTCGGTTATTTCACAAACTTTATAACACAATTCTTCTAAATTCATTTCTATTGTTGTTTGTTTTGATAAACATAAAGAAAATTATTATTTCCTCAAAGGAATACAATTCTTTTCTACAGTTTCAAAATTTCAAAAAAATTAAACCATAATAAGTAAGCTGGTTAGGCTTGAATTAAAAAATTACGAGATGGATTACTCTAAAAAGGAAACAAATGCTTGCAAAAACCCCAACAGGACTCATGGAAATTTAAACAAAAGAGAGAAATCGAACAAATGAAATTTTATGAGGAAGAATACAAAACATTCATTAAGGAAAATGGAAATATTGCAACAAATGCAAATTTCACATTCAAAAGAAAATTTCAACTATAATTATATATTCAGGTAAAACGTCCTTTCATAAAATGAAAGTTGTTTTTCAATAAAAAGATTTATTTCGCTAAATTATCCTTGTATTTTTTATTGAAATAAAACATTCCTGCAATTCCCAACAGAATTAAGCCAACAGAAATAATTTCTGCCTGTGTGGGATGAAATCCAAGGATGTTATAAACTTCGTTTACCCTTATTTTTTCAATAAAAAATCTTTCGAAACCATTTAGAACAAGATAAATTGAAAATAGCATGCCCGGAATTGTGATTTTTTTACGGATGCTCCAAAGAAAACCAAACAACATAATGCTTAATGCAGCTTCATAAAAGGCTGTAGGCCAAACCGGTTCAGGTAAAACAAAGCAATGTGAACCAATACAATCTGGAATAGGTATTCCTTCCTTAATAACATTGTTTGGATAATCATAAGCCCAAATCCAATCAGGTAAAAAACTCATCCAATTTGGTTTTGGCGCATTGTTAACCACGCCCCAATCACCATCTCCTGAAATATGGCATCCAATACGCCCAACACCATAGGCTAGCATTAATCCCGGAGCTCCAGCATCAAATAGCCTTGTAACTGTAAGATTGTTTTTTCTTGCATACCAAATAATTGCAAACGCTCCACAAATTAATCCTCCATACATTGTCAGTCCACTAAAGGAAAGCAAGGCCCCAATTGGATCGGCAATAAATTCTCCTGGGTTTTCCAAATTGTGAAAAATCTTTGCTCCTAATATCCCTACAAAAGCAGAAATCAGGGTGATGTTTCCAACATGTTGGTGAGGATGAATTACTTCTGTCTGCCAAAAAGGTTTATCTGCTTTTTCCTTGTTTTTTTCGGTATATTTGAGGTAAATACCCGCTGCAGCTCCAATTAAAGCTCCGAAGATGTTTCCCTTAAAAGAAAGTATAAAAAACTGGGGATCAAGAACAAAATCAGAATAATTTAAAATAATATCCAGCAATTTAAAACCTATTACAAATCCGATTATTCCTGAAATAGCCATTTCAGTTGTTGTAGCCTTTGCTCCCTTTAATACTTTTTTTGTAATTGGTTGTAAAAAACCTTCCTCTTCTTTTCTTTTTAATTCTTTCGCAAGAAGCCAGCTTGCAAGCAAAAAAGCTATGGCAACAAAAAAGCCGAAGCTCTGAATAGGAAGTGGTATATGAATACCAAATAGATCCCTTATAAGATCTGAAATTGTTGGGTACATTTATTCTATTTTTTATTAATTAATTTCTGATACTATTTCCTGAAAATAATTCTGAGGTGTATGATCCATCAGAGTCAATTTCCAACAAGTTTACATTTACTATTTCATTGATAAGAGAGGCATCAAAGGCATGTTTGACTTTAATGTAATTTTCTGAAAATCCATGCATAAATCCATCTTTGTTCTCCCCTTCAAACAAAACCTGCTGTTTACTTCCCTTGAATTTTTCGTAAAAACTCCTGCTTTTCTTTACAGAAAGTATTCTAAGCATTTTATTCCTTTGCTTTCTTATATTTAACGGAATAACCTGTTCAATATTTAAAGCATCAGTGTTGTCTCTTTCAGAATAGGTGAAAACATGAAGGTATGAAATGTCTAAATTGTTCAAATAATTGTAGGTTTCAAGAAAATCCTGTTCTGTCTCCCCTGGGAAACCGGTAATAACATCCACTCCAATGCAGCAATCAGGCATTAAAGTTCTGATTTTTTTCACCCTTTCGGTATAAAGTTTTGTTAAGTACCTCCTGCGCATTGCTTTAAGAATCTTGTCTGATCCTGATTGTAAAGGAATATGAAAATGGGGTACAAATTTTTGTGATGTGGAAACAAATTCAATTACTTCATCCTTAAGCAGGTTTGGTTCTATGGAAGAAACCCTGAATCTATCAATGCCCTGAACATTATCAAGTTCTTTAATCAAAGAAAGAAAATCTTCCTCATTCTTTTTATCTCCTTGCTTGCCGAAATCTCCAAGGTTAACCCCTGTAAGCACAATTTCCTTTACGCCTTTACCGGCAATTTCATTGGCATTTTTTACTGCATTTTGAATGCTATCACTTCTGCTTTTCCCCCGGGCAAGAGGAATTGTACAAAAAGAACAAGTATAATCGCATCCATCCTGAACTTTTAAAAACACTCTTGTTCTATCCCCAAAGGAATAAGCATCCACAAAAAAATCAGCTTGCTCAATTTCACAGGAATAAACCTCTGTTTTGGTTTTTTTGGATAAATCGCTAATATATTCTGCAAGACGAAATTTTTCTGAAGCACCCAAAACTAAATCCACTCCCTCAATGGAAGCAATTTCATTTGGTTTAAGTTGGGCATAACAACCAATTACAACTATAAAAGCATCAGGAGAAAGTTTAAGGGCTGACCTTACAATTGTTTTACACTCCTTGTCAGCATTTACTGTTACAGAGCAGGTATTAATTACATAAATATCAGCGGGAGAAGAAAAATCAACCTTTTCAAAGCCCTTATTTTCAAAAATTCTGGCAATACTTGAGGTTTCTGAAAAATTCAATTTGCATCCCAATGTATGAAATGCTATTTTCTTAGGTGTTTCCATTTTGTCTGCAAAAGTAGATATTTTCGCAAACCTCTGAAATATTATTTTGTTGTGTTGAAAAAGATGTTGAAAATAAAAGCGTTCAGCATCATTGTTACGCCTCAATTATGCTTAGAATTACACTTTAATTAAATTTTAAAGATTCCTATGAACAAATTATTGATTTTAACCTTGGTTCTTTTAACTGTAATTAGCTGTAAACAAGCTTCAGTTCAAGAAGGTGAAACAGATGGAAGAGTTGTTTTCAAATACAATGAATCTGCAGGAATAACCTCTCTTGATCCTGCTTTTGCAAGAAGTTTTGAAAATATTGCAGTCGTTAATCAACTTTTCAATGGCCTGTTGCAGATGAATGATAAGTTGGAAATACAACCTGCAATAGCAAAAAATTGGGATATCTCAAAAGATGGTTTGATTTATACTTTTCATTTAAGAAACAATGTTTTTTTCCATGATCATCACGTATTTGAAGGTGGAATTGGTAGAAAAGTTACTGCTTTTGATTTTGTTCATAGTTTTTTTCGGATAATTGATTCTAAAGTGGCCTCACCAGGTGCCTGGATTTTTAACGAAGTCGATTTTTCTGAAACAAGTGATTACAAGGGCTTTATAGCTGAAAATGACAGTACGCTTTCTATATACCTAAAAAGACCTTTCCCCCCTTTCCTGGGAATTCTTACCATGCAATATTGCTCAGTTGTGCCTTATGAAATTGTTGGCCATTATGGAGATGATTTTAGAAACAACCCTGTTGGAACAGGACCTTTTATGTTCAAAGCATGGAAAGAAGCAGTTAAGCTCGTTTTGGTAAAAAACCCTACTTATTTTGAAATGGATGGCCCAAACAGACTTCCTTATCTTGATGCAATTTCAGTTTCGTTTATTAAAGAAAGACAAACTGAGTTTATGGGATTTATCAATGGGGATTTTGATTTATTATCTGGAATTGACGGTTTACATAAAAATGAACTCATTACACCTTCAGGTGAACTGGAATCAAAATACAGTGAGAAATTCATAATGAAAAACGAACCATTTTTAAAAACTGATTACATGGGTTTTTATATTGATAGCAATTCTCCTTTAGTGAAAGATCACCCATTAAATAAAAAAGAGGTTCGTCAAGCTATTAATTATGGCATAAACAGAAGTGAAATGGTAAAATATTTGCGTAATGGCATTGGAACACCAGCAAATGCAGGTATTATTCCGGCAGGTATGCCATCTTATAATCCTGAAGAAGTAAAGGGATATTCTTTTGATCAGGAAAAAGCCAGGGATTTATTAGCAAAAGCAGGATATCCTGAAGGTAAAAATTTACCTGAAATTGTTTTAAGTACTACTTCTATTTACCAGGATATGGCTGAATTTGTACAAAATCAGTTAGCAACTTTAGGAATTAAAATCAAAATTGATATTTTACCCACAGCAATTCATACTGAACAGGTGGCTCGATCGAGTTTAAATTTCTTTAGAAAATCATGGGTTGCTGATTATCCTGATGGTGAGAATTTTTTAACATTATTTTACAGCAAGAATTTTTCTCCCCTAGGTCCAAATTATACACATTTTAAAAATTCCGATTTTGACAGATTATATGAATTAGCAAAATCAGAAACGGATGATCAAAAGAGATTTAAGCTTTACAGGGAGATGGAGAACCTGGTTATTGAAGAAGCTCCCGTATTATTATTGTTCTATGACAGGGCAGTAAGATTTTATCCAAAAACCATTTCTGGGTTAGAAGTAAATCCAATGAATTTATTAACCTTAAAGAGAGTTAAGAAAACCCATTAAATAATTTTATTGGTATAGGCACTTAGATCGCACATTAGTTTGTTGATTTTATTAGTAAATACTGCTGTAATTCTAAGGTTTACAAGGGACAAAATGTAATGTACTCCTTTTTTAATCACTTTTTTATGATGCTTTATTTATTTTTAATAAAATTTAAAATGACATTAATCTCAGTATTTACAGTGATTTCAGCCCATTATGAAAATAAATTTCAATTTTTGCGACCTAAGTGCCTATACCAATAATTTTAATTACGCAAACTTTTTTAGTCCAAATTCATTTGCATTTGTATGTAAATTAAAACAAGAACTTCTAATTTATTCCAGGGATTAGCCATTTTAATGTCCTTTGTTGCATTATTTAGACAGAAGTGGGAAATTTATTCCAGGCAGAATCAAAAATATCCAATTAAAGGAAAATGTTTTATTCTGAATTGTTTTTTTCATGCAATGGGTTGGCTGGGTTGATCTGGTTTAGTAGGATGTTCTGGTGGTGTGGGTGTATCGGGTCTATTTGGCAAGAAGGGCTTATCCGGTCTTTCTGGTGGACCAGGTTTGGGTTCGTTGGGTTTGCCAGGCAATTCAGGAGGTATTGGTTTGCCGGGCTGATCAGGTACTTTAGGCTCTGGTTTTGGTTCTGGTTCCCTTCTTTCAGGTGGATGCTTTGGCTTTTGATTTAATATCATTTCTGAGAAAAATTCGTTTCTGTTTACATTCAATATCCTTATGAACGCTTTTTCATAAGGTCCTGTTCTATTGGGCAAATAAGGTTGATGCTGTATTCTTTTTGGAATAATTATACGAATTGTTTTCCTGTATGGTTTGAGATGAATCGGTTTTGTTGAATGTGAATTAATATCAGGCGATTTATTAAAATGACATTTTGAAATTAAAAATGTTTCAGCCTTTAGACTTCCAATATTTATCATAGCATTTCTTTTTTTACAGTAATTTCTTTCTATTAAATATTATTGAAATTTTCCTGCCACTATTTTTTATACTTTTTATTACTTTGGCTAAGCTTTTTTTTAAATTTTTGAGGCCATAACAGTACTTTGAGTATAATATTCCCTTGATGTGTACCTTTTTCCTCACTATTTCCCCAAATATTGATAAATAGGTATACGAAGGGATGCTGTTTTTACTTTTTATAGGCATATTATCAGGATGTTTAGTTTAAAATTGAAAAAAAATTAAAAAAAATAAAATAAAGGCATAATATTTTAGATTGGACAGTTTATATTTTTCTTTTTAAACTGAAAAATCAAATGACATGAATTCAATAATACTAGCAAAAACTCTTTTTAATTTTATTCAGTTTCGTGATTGTCTGGTTATTGAAATTTGGATAAATGATGTTGAAGATGAGTTTTTTCATGGGGAAATGGTGCTCTCAATGAATTAAGGCAGATAAAATTTTTAAATGGAAATCAAAAAAACTGTTGTGTTATCTTTCAATAAAAAGTGGCAATGAAAGGCGAAAGTTGGAATATAAAGGCAAGAAGTTAGTATAAATTTAATAAAACAGGGTATGGATATTCGTAACATGAAAATTAATTTTAATTAAAATATCATGAAAAACAACAATAAAAAAAGCCCCAGAACGGCAACAAA
Organism: Bacteroidota bacterium; assembly: GCA_013696965.1. NCBI lineage: Bacteria > Pseudomonadati > Bacteroidota > Bacteroidota bacterium. The sequence goes on from JACCXN010000005.1 coordinate 24,496, forward strand.
AAATCAAGGTAAGGAAAGGCCTTTAATAAAGGAGGATTTGAAAAATACAGGCAAAGGAACTATTTCTTCAAAAGGTGGTTTTAAATCAGCTAATGACCTAAAAGGTCATTCAGTAAAAAAGAAATAAACCTTAATTCAAAAAATCAAACAAAAGAAAATAATATTAATAAGACAAATTGTTCAATCATGACAAATACAAACAACAACGGAAATGATTCTTTAAATTACAACAATAATACTGTTAAGGAATTATTCATTAATGAATTAGAAAAAGCTTTAAGCATGGAAACCATGCATGTAAAGATACTTTCAAAATTAACTCAAGCTGCATCTAACAGTGAACTTCGTGAAATGTTTGATGATCATTTTGATATTACAGAAGTACATGTGAACAGAATAGAAGAAATATTCAGATTACTCGACAGAAAAGTTCAGACGCAAACCAATGAACCAATGGAAATGCTTTGTAAAGAAGCTGAACAAGCCATAGAGGAAGATAAGGAGGATTTTATGAAGGATTCCATTTTATTGAACATTGCCCAAAAGATGGAACATCTGGAAATTTCCTTTTATAAGGGCCTTTTCCAATTTTTAGAAAACATTCCAAATAAAGACGTTAGAGAACTTCTTCAGGTAACAATGGAGGAGGAGGAACACATTGAAAGGATATTCAATGGGATTTCTGAATCAACACTTGCCCATGTTTAAAAACAATTTTTCGTATGCCTTTTTAATTATTCTTAAATATATCTTTTTATGATTTGCATTAATAAGCTAACCAATTAATCAACACTGATTATTTATGCTATTTTATGAGTAAAAAGGGAGAGAAAAAAAAAGTTAGGCCAGCTCAGGAACAGAAAAAACAACCTGGATTAGAAAATAAAATGATGCCTAAACCAGTGGTTGAGGATAGTCGTTATGTTGGTAGTAATAAACTCAAAAATAAAATTGCCGTTATAACTGGGGGAGATAGCGGAATTGGAAGTGCTGTTGCAATTGCTTTTGCCAAGGAAGGGGCTGATGTAGCAATTATCTATCTGGAAGAACATGATGATGCAAGGCAAACACAATTAAGAGTTGAGCAAGTAAACCGCAAATGTTTTTTAATTCCGGGAAATATTGAAGATGAGGATTTTTGTAAAAATGCAATAAAAAAAATTATACATAATTTTGAAAAAATTGATGTTTTGGTAAATAATGCTGCAGTACAATTTCCCCAGGATGATTTTTTGAATATTACAGCAAAACAAATTGAACAAACATTCAGAACAAATATATTTTCCTTTTTTTATTTAACTCAGGCAGCATTACCATTTATGGGAAATGGAACGGCAATAATAAATACTACCTCTGTAACAGCTTACAGGGGTAGTAAGCATTTAATCGATTATGCTTCAACAAAAGGTGCCATAGTTTCATTTACCCGTTCACTTGCTCAAAATCTGGCCGAAAAAGGCATAAGGGTAAATGGAGTTGCCCCAGGACCAGTATGGACTCCCTTAATTCCTTCCTCTTTTGATAAAAAACAAGTTGCCCAATTCGGCTCAGATGTACCTTTAAAAAGGGCCGCACAACCCTTTGAAATTGCCCCAAGTTTTGTTTTCCTTGCAAGTGATGATTCTTCCTATTACACAGGACAAATACTTCACCCCAATGGCGGGGAGATAATAAATGGTTAATATTTAATTATTTAAGTATTATAGAAAAGAAGCTTAACTTTTCTGTTGAAAACTCCCGCTAAAATTTATCTAAAACAGGTGTAATTAAATCTAAACTTTTTCCCTTTCCCAGCTTGCAGCCTTTGAGCTTTGAATACCTTAATACGCTAATTTTCATTTGGGAATGAAAGTAATTAGACTAAACCCTACATAGCATAAAAATTCCCCTGCTTCCTAACAGAGTGAGGAATCTTTGACAAATTGCATGAAATATAATTACATGATTAATAACACTAAATTACCTAAAGTAAAAATGAATGGTTTTAGCAAATTATCAGCCATGAATAAAACTCTGGCTTATATTAAGTGTTCATTGTTGATTTTTTGTAACAATTGTAGAAATAAATCCACAAAAATTATAAACAAAAGGAAGCATATTTTTAAATAAGCTGTTTTACTTTCTTTAAATTATCACGAATGAGAGTATAAACAATCTCTGTTATCAGCAATTAACCAAAGTTTAGCAAATTTCATTTATATATGTTCATTAACGGAATGATTATTGAGTTTTAATGGTAAGTTTTAATTATAATTTACTGAAATGAAATACAAAACAGCCTTGCTGGTTGATGATGATGCCGACAGTAATTTTGTCAACAGCTGGATAGTGCGCAAAGAGTTTGCTGAAGAAGTAATTGTTAAACAATCTTCGGAGAGTGCCCTGGAATACTTAAAAACAAAAAGCAGGAATAAGTCTGAACTTCCTGATGTGATTTTTTTGGATATCAGAATGCCAATTATGGATGGGTTCGACTTTCTGGATGAATACAACAAATTACCCGATGTAGTTAAAAGCAAGTGTAAAATAATTATGCTATCTTCTAGCTTTGACAAAAATGATTATCATAAAGCAATTGGGAATCAATTTGTATACAGGTATTTAAACAAACCTCTCACTGTTGAGGCTCTGGCAGATATCTAACACTGATTTTTATTCATTGAATTAAAAAGGTTACAATGAATAAAAAATCTAGGTTGCTGAGCTATTCATATTGATATTACAAGTTAAAGAGTAATGACCTATTTTAAACCGGAAAATCAGAAGGATGATCAAACTGCAGGTGCTGTTGAAAGACTGCAGGGGTTTTTCTTATTAATTTCTTCCGATTTAAAAATTATTTCGGTCAATAATACAGACGAAATTAATATCCCTGATTTAATACCAGGGTCTAATTTAATTGAATCTCTATCCAAAATAAATATTGAAAAAAACAAGGAAACAATAAATGAAATTGAATCTGCTTTTTATCACGTTCTTAAACATAAAAAGACAGTGCTTCTTAAACAAAAACAATTTTTTTTTTATCAAAACAACCTTGAAAATCATTCTTCTTTAAACATTAACTTCATTCCACTTTTCAATAAAGAGATTGTTGAAAATGTGCTCATTTATTTGAATCCTGTATCAAAAAGAGATGTTTCAGAGTCCCTGGAAAAAGTTTATTCGCTGCAAAAAAAACTATTTTCTGTGGCAAAAAAAGATTATTCCTTTGACACAACATTGGATTATATAATTAAAATTATCGAAGAAAACAATCCCGAACTGCTCTGTTCCATTATAATACCAGAAAATGGAAAATTGCATCAAAAGGCTTCAGCTAATTTACCTCTGCAATTTTTTGATGAAATTAACGAAATGGTAATGGAAATAGTTAAAGACAGAAAAAAAATTGATCAAATAAATACAGAAGAAAAATGCATCAATTTGAACAATATTGCGAATAAATATAATCTGCAAAACTATAACTGTTATATTTTAAGAGGTAAGGATAATTCATTTCTTGGCATGTTAAATGTTTTTTATAAAAAAGACGGTTATCTTACTTCGAAAGAACAGAAAATATTACAGATTGTAGTAGAATTTGCAGTTATTATTATTGAAAGAGAAAATTTCATACAATCTAATATAATAAACAGTGAAATCCTAAATGAAATTAGCAATGCACTTCCTGTTGTTATCCTTCAATTTATAAGAGAAACAAATGGAAAATATAAATTCACGTATTTAACAGAAAATATAAAATCATTTTATGATTTTTCATCAGAAGAAATATATAATAATCCTGAAAAACTTTTAAAAAAGGTTCATCCTGATGATTTTGATGGACTAATGAATAGTATTGAAAAATCTGCTCAGAGTCTTCAAGCCTGGGATTATTCTTTTAGGGTAATAAGCCGAAACAGTAATGAATACATTTGGTTAAAGGGAAATGCAGTTCCAGAAAAAAAACAAACTCACATAGTCTGGAATGGGTCTTTAATTGATATTACTGAAATACGGGAGGCTATTGAAAAAATTACAGCTTCAGAAACAAGATATCATTTGCTCTTTGAAAAAAACCCTCTTGCGCTTATGGTAATTGAAAAAGAAAGTCTTAAGCTTCTTGATGTAAATTCAAAAGCAATAAATACTTTTGGATACACGGAAAAGGATTTGCTCCATCTTTCATTGAAAAACATACTACCAAAAGATGATTTAAAGAAATTACAGGATGAATTAAAAAACCTGCAGCCCGGAAAAGATATTATGCTAAATTTGAAAAACATTAAAAAAAACGGGAAATTAATTGATGTTGAATTTCTTATTACAGAATTCCAGTTTCAGGGTACAGACGCATACTTGAAAATAGTTACGGATGTAACAGCAAAATTAAAATCAGAGGATATTATCGAAAGGCAAAATTTGCTTTTTAAAGAATTATTCAATGCCTCTCCTTTTGGAATTGTATTGTTTGATGATATGGAAAGGATAATAGAAGTAAATAATTCATTTGAAAAAATATTTCAATTCAATTTTGAGGAACTTAAAAACAGATTGACAAAGGATTTTATAGTCCCTACCGAAAAACAACATGAATCCGATGAAATATTTGAGGCAGCAAAAAAACTTGAGGCTGTTCAACTTGAAACATACAGAAAAAGAAAAGATGGACAAATTCTAGACATGCTGATTGTTTACTATCCAATAAAAAGCAATGATTTATTATTGGGCTTTTATGGAATTTATGTTGACATAAGCAAACAAAAAGAGGCGGAAAGAATACTGAAAAAAGAAAAGAACTTTACAGATTCAATGATAAATAGCCTTCCGGGAATATTATATGTAATAAGTGTATTTGAAAAAGGATTAAGACTTACCTTATGGAATGAAAACCTAAGAAAAATTTCAGGTTATACAGATCAAGAAATAATAGATTTAAAAGTAGATGCTCTTTTTAAAGGCAATGACTTAATTAAGATCAGGGAACAACTTGATATGGTTTTAACGAGTGGAAAAGCAGAGGCTGAAGCCGTTATAGTTTCAAAAAGCGGGAAGGAAACTTTATATTATTTTACAGGCATTTTATCTAAAATTTCCAATCAAAAATATATTATTGGAATGGGACTGGATATAACCGATCGAAGCAAAAATCAGCAAATGCTCGTTATTTTAAAAAGAGGGCTTGAGAGTGTGGCTGAAGGGGTAATTATTGTAAATAACACCATTCCTGATAAAGCCATAATGTATGTAAATCCTGAATTTTGTAGAATAACAGGGTATTCCCAAGAGGAAGTAGAGGGTAAAAATATTTTCCTTTTGAGCGGACCAAAAACAAAAAAAAGGATGATTGGCCAAATGAAAGATGCCATTCAATATGAAAGAACATTTCGTGGAGAAGTTTTAAGTTATAGGAAAGACGGATCAACTTTTTGGAATTTACTTATATTAACTCCTGTTTTTGGGGAGAACAAAGCAGCTACCCATTTTGTGGCTACGATAACCGACATTACAGATATTAAAAATTGGCAACAGAGGTTAGAAGAATACAACATGAATTTAATAAAAGCAAATCAGGAATTAGATCGATTTGTTTACAGTACTTCCCATGATTTAAGAGCTCCTTTAACATCAGTTCTAGGATTAATAAATATTGCACTAGCGGAAACTGACCCCGAACTTCTAAGGGAATTTCTTGAAAGAATGAGAAACAGTGTATTAAAACTGGATTCCTTTATACAAGATATTGTTAACTATTCACGCAATTCAAGACTTGAAGTCCTAAGAAATGAAGTGGACTTCAATAAAATACTCCATGAAATTATTGAGAAATTAGAATTCATGGAAGGTACTAAATCTATTAATTTCAAAATTGATATACAAGATAGCCAAAAATTCTATTCAGATAAAAACAGATTAATTGTAATACTAAGCAATTTAGTTTCTAATGCAATTAAGTATCAAGACAGTAAAAAAGATTACAGGTATATTTATATTCAGGTTAAAACTTTAAGGGACAAGATATCTATTGAAATAGAAGATAACGGAACTGGAATTCCAAGGGCCTATCAAAAGAAAGTTTTTGAAATGTTTTTCAGGGCTTCTGAACAATCAACAGGTTCAGGTCTTGGATTGTATATTGTAAAAGAAATGGTTGATAAATTGAAAGGGAAAATCAAAATGGAATCATCCTTAGGAGTTGGCACTAAATTTTTTATCGAGATACCTAATCTTAAAGAGTAAATACTTGAATTGAAAAATGTTTTTCAGGGCTTCTGAACAACAACAATTTCATGCCTTTAATTGTATTTTGTAAAAAAAGGGTTGATAAATTGAAAGTGAAAATAAGAATGGAATAATCCTTAGGAGTTGGCACTAAATTTTTTATCGAGATACCTAATCTTAATTAGTAAATACTAGAAATGAAAAATGTTTTCAGTGCTTCTGAACAATAACAGCTTAATGCCTTTAATTGTATTTTGTAAAAAAAGGATTGATAAATTGAAAGGGGAAAAAAGGATGGAATTATCCTTAGGAGTTGGAACTAAATTTTTTATAGAGATACCTAATCTTAATTAGTAAATACTAGAATTGAAATTCGCATTTAAACGGTATTAAAAGTTTGGCCAAGCAATTACATTAATCCTTTAGATTTAAATAAAATTAATTAAAAAGCTCTATTTCAATTAATTCAATTTTTATAAGCTCTGCTTTTTGATCAAAAGTCTATCTTTGTTCCATTACAAAATATTCCGGAACAGAATTTATCCAAAAAAAGATTTGTTCCCCCTCCCGCTTTTCTTGAAAATTTTTAATAAAATTTCATTATTTTTGCAAATTAAAGGAATTATGCATTACTAGAAATATACAAAGAATGGCTCAAATTGAATTGATTTTACCTAAAATGGGTGAGAGTGTTGCTGAGGCAACCATTATAAAGTGGTTAAAAAATGAAGGGGAGCATATTGATGCAGACGAATCTGTTTTAGAAATTGCTACAGATAAAGTTGATTCTGAAGTGCCTTCCCCAACTCAGGGTATTTTGATTAAAAGAATGTTCAATGAGGGTGATGTTGTACAAGTTGGTTCAGTAATAGCATTGATTGGCTCTAAAGAGGAGGTAAAAAACGAACCGGTAACACAGCCGGAAAAAATGACTGCTTCGGCAGTTCAAAATTCGATTCCAGCTCCAAGACATGCAGAAATAAGTGTTAAGGAAATTGAAATTCCAAGAACCTCAGAAGGTGGAAAGTTCTACTCTCCTCTAGTACGAAATATAGCAAAAACAGAAGGTATTTCAACTACCGAACTTGAAAAGTTGCATGGAACGGGGTCTGATGGAAGGGTAACAAAAAATGATATTTTAGACTACCTATCCAAACGCTCCAATGGAACAAATATTTCTGAACCAGTTTTGGAGCAAAATGGAAAAACAAGTTCAAGTCAACAAGTAAGTAATGTTCAAACACCGCAAATACAACAAGCCACCACATCAATAAAGCACCCCGTTGTTAGCGCTGGAGAAAACGATGAGATAATTGAAATGGATAGGATGCGAAAGCTTATTGCAGACCATATGGTTATGTCCAAGCATGTTGCACCCCATGTTACATCATTCGTAGAAGTAGACGTTACCAACCTTGTGATGTGGAGGGAGAAAAACAAAAAGGAATTTGAAAAGCGCGAAGGAGAAAAAATAACTTATACCCCTATTTTTATCGAGGCTGTAACAAGGGCAATTAAAGAATTTCCAATGATCAACATTGCTGTTAGCGGAAGCAATATTATAAAAAGAAAAAACATAAACATAGGTATAGCAACTGCCCTGCCCACAGGAAATTTAATTGTTCCTGTAATAAAAAATGCTGATCAAATGAATTTGGTCGGATTAACAAAAACTGTAAATGATCTTGTTGCAAGGGCAAGAGTGAATAAGCTAAAACCAGATGATATTCAAGGTGGTACATTCACAATTTCCAATGTAGGAACTTTTGGAAACGTGATGGGAACACCAATTATTAATCAGCCACAAGTTGCAATACTTGCTGTTGGTGCAATACGTAAAAAACCAGTGGTAATTGAAACTCCACAAGGTGATACCATAGGAATCCGTCATATGATGTTCTTATCTATGTCTTATGATCATAGGGTTGTAGATGGAATGTTAGGTGGAACTTTTATAAGGAGAGTTGGTGATTTACTTGAAAGTTTTGATTTAAACCATCAGTTCTGATCCAATTAATCCACTTATGAAAAACAAGGATACTTACTTTGATTTTATTAATTTCGCCTATGGAATAGGCGCTGCCATTGTAATCATTGGTGCTATGTTTAAATTCCTTGGTTGGGATTATGCCAATGAATTTTTCCTAGTTGGATTAACTACTGAGGCTGTTGTTTTTAGCATATCTGCTTTTGAATTTAAAAAAAAGAAAACGCCTGCATCAGCGGTAAAAGTTTATCATTGGGAAAATATTTTTCCACAACTTTTAACATCTGAACTACATAATCCGGATGTACTTTCCAAAGTTGCAGAGGAACAAACTCTGAATACTGTTGCTATAACAAAATCTCTTGGAAATTTTAATCTAGCAATTGAAAAATTAAACGAAGTTAGCAACCAGTTGGTTCTTGGTATTAACACCATGTCCAATGCTATTAAACAATTGGAAAAAACAACTGAAGATTATTCCATGGAAATGGGTTTGCTTAAAGAAAATGTACAGCAATTAAATTCTTTGCATAATTCCCATTTAAGAAGTCTAGCCTTAACTCTTCCTTGTTATGAAAAAGAATTTATCAATCTTTCCAAATCCCTTTGCTCTATAAATGAAAAATATATTAATCACAATACCAGTTTTGATCATGCTTCCTTGGTTTATGATAAACAGTTTAAGGAGTTAAATGAAAACCTTCAAAAAACAAATTCTATTTACTTAAGGCAAATGAACCAATTGGAAGATTCATCCAGCGGATATGAAAAAGAATTCACTATGCTAAATGAAAACCTTTTGAAAATAAATTCCTTTTATACTGAACATTTATCCAAAAACGGAAGAAATTCTGAGGATTTTGAAAAAGAATTTGCTAGCCTAGGGGCAAACATGTCAAAAGTAAATTCTTTTTATACTGATATGCTAGGAGCAGTAGGAAGAATTACTCGCCCTACTGTTTAAACATACAGAAATAGCTTTAATGGAAGATAACAACAACAGTGATCGTAAGGCACTCAGGAACAAAATGGTAGGCTTTATGTACTTGATTTTTATAGTTCTTGCGTTCCTTTATATTCCTTCTGATTTTATTGACACAATTCGGGATGTAAATACTTCTTTTGAAAAATCTTCAAAAGAAATGAATAGCATGAAAAATTACAATTTCCTGTTAATTAAAGCTGGATTAAAAGCTGATTCTACAATAAACAATAAGATAATTGCAATTGACTTTAAAAGAATTTCAGTATTATCCGACAGCATATGCAATCAGCTTGAATTTATTAAGCAAAGGGTTTTGGATGTTTCTGGGGGAATCAATAAGTATGGTTTTCTAAAAAATGCCAAGGACAACCAATTTACTGATGAAATAATGCTTGAGCAGGGAGTTGCAAAAAAAATTCATACCATGTTACATAATTTTAAAACACATATAAATAATGCAGGAACTTCTATCAATCCTGTTTTGCTTGATTCGATTTTACCAACAGATGAATTTGTAAACACCTCCACTGGGAAGAGTCAAACCTGGGAGAAATTTTATTTTTATAAAATGCCATTAACAGTTTCAATTGCCTTGATTGCAAAATTTCAAAATGATGTAAAACAAATTGAATTCATGGCAATGGAAGAATATCTTTTTAACCTTAAAGAGAATTATGAATTGACTTTGATTCCAAAAAACAAAAAAACAGAAGAAAACAAGACATTAAAAAACAACCCAAAAATCCTTGATCCTGAAGCTTACATTAAAAATCCCGGATTTAATATTTTATATGTTGATGTTGACAATCCATTAAAAATTTATCATCCCGGATTTGGAAATTCTGATATTATTGCGGAGGTATCAAAGGGTGAAATATTTAAAAAGGACAGTCTTTTTTACCTGAGGGTAAATAATGAAGGAATTGTTGTTGTTACTGCATTTAGTAAAGAAAATAAAAAATTATTGGCGAAGCAGGAATTCCTTGTAAAGAATCTACCTGAACCCTCTGCCTTTATTGCTGAGAGAAAAGGGGGCAATATTTCTTCAAAAATATTCAAACTGCAAAAGCATATTGAGGTACAAAATGAAATTTCAGATAACAAGGATGGTTACATGGTCAAAAACTTTTCCTTAATAAGGATTAGTGCAAGTTCGGAAATGCAAAAATCCAAAAACAACCATGGATCTTTTTTCAACTCAAGCACACGTGATTTAATTGATGGAGCTCAAAGAGGAGATATATTTATTTTTGACAACATCGAGGTAGAAATCCCAGGAGGAAGCATAAAAAAGGTTTCCTCAATTGTATTTACAGTTATTTAAATATTTATGGCTAAAATTAATTTGTTTTTTATATTACTGACTGTGATTTCAACCTCAGTTACAAGCTCATTAATAGCAACCAATTCAGAAATAATCGTAACAAATTTCATTGAGAAAGATCATACTTTGGAAAAAGGAATTTATATCATTGAAAACAATGTAAAAGTTAGCAAAAATGCAACTCTTACAGTAAAATCAGGATGTAAACTTTATTTTAGAAAAGGAGCTTCATTAAAAATTGACGGGGGCCTTATTCTTGAGGGAAAACCAAACAACCTAATTGAATTAACTAGTGAGGACAAGGAAAATGAAGGTTTTGGAATAGTAATATCAGGATCAACCAAGGATAAAGTAATCATTATCAATTACACCAAATTCAGTTATTTGTTAGTTCCATTGAATTTTGAAAAAAACTGGGTAAGAAAAAAAATAAATATCGAGGATAATGTGTTTGAAAACATTATAACAGGAGAAAAATCAATCATTATCAGATGTCCTGATGAAATTACCTCCAGGGATACAATTGAATTTAATTTTTCAAAAAATAATTTCATTCAAAACAACAGCAGTATTTTCATTGAAAACATTGAATCGAATTTGTTAAATTTACAATTCAGGTACAACCTTATAACCCAAAACTATTTTTTTGGATTTGAAGTAGGAAGCAGTTTAAACGCTCCTGTTTCTACAACTTACAATAAAAATGATCAAGCTTTTCTAGCAGATTTTTCCGGAAATTCTATTTTCAACAATTTTCTATTGCACTCCTCTAATGATACTGTAATTCAGGAAGTGAATTTTGGAATTCAAGGACGTGCAGAAAAGTATTCCCTGAATGATAATTATTTTGGAAATAAAAATATTCCACAAATTCAAAAAACTTTTGATCATTTCAGCAATCACCAGTTTTCGCCTTTTGTCTTTATTGATACTGCTTTACAAGTACCATCAGATTCTGTTCACGGACATATCTGGAAAATTTCGATTAACAATAATGAATTGGTTCCGAAAAATTTTCTGCCTTTATTAACAGAGCAAAAACTGGAAATTCAGATAAGTTACAATAGATCATTAATCGTTCGCGAAGGAATTAATTATATTACTTACTCATTTTTTGATAAAATTGACAATGAATTAAAAACTAAAAGTTTATCTTGTGCTTTAAAACTTAATAAAGAAAATAAATCTATCTCTTTTATTAGCAAAGATGAGGTATATATTAAGAACCCCAATGGATATTTTTCTATTAATGGTTTAACGGATAATGATGGATTTAGAGTGCCAAAGGTTTATATTGGTAAAGAACAATTTAAAGTATTTTTAATTAATAACAACATCAAAATTAATCTTGAATGACAACTAAAGTTAAAATCACACTTTCTGCAGTTTTAGTTTTTCTTATTTATTTTTCACCCCTAACTGCATCCAATATTGAAGATGGTTATAAAAAAAGTTTTGAAAAGGCAAATTTTCAACTTTATAATCAAATGTATACTAAGGCCTTAGATTTGTTTTTAAAAATAGATTCTCTTTATCCGGATAATTCCAACATTAATTTTAAGATTGGCCTTTGTTATTATAATTTACCAACAAATAAATTAAAATCGATTCCTTTTTTTGAAAAAGCTGTTAAAAATTTATCTGAAAAATACAACGAGAAAAAAGCTACAGAAAAAAATGCTCCATATATTACCCTTTATTATTTAGCACAGGTTTATCATTTGAATTATAGTTTTGACAATGCATTAACCACATTTAACCAATTTAAAACCTTTATTGGAACAACTGATATTCAATTAAATAAGGAGGTTGACAATTACATAAAAATGTGTAATAATGGCAAAATGTTTGTAAACGCTCCAATCCAAATTGAGATTACAAACATAGGAGAGAAAATTAATTCTGTATATCCTGAATATGCTCCTGTGATATCTGCTGATGAATCAGTACTTATTTTTACTTCCAGAAGACCTGAGAGTGCTGGTGGTAAAAAGACTGAAGATGGTCAATACTTTGAGGACATTTATATTTCAACTAAAGAGAACGGGGAATGGAGCACACCTGTTAGCATAAGCCCTAATATCAATACCGCGGCTCATGAAGCAAGTGTAGGACTCTCAGTTGATGGACAGTCTCTACTTTTATATAAGAGTGAAGGACCTGAGGGCAATATTTATATTAGTAAACTTATAGGAGATAAATGGGAAGTTCCAGTTAAGCTATCAGAAAACATTACAGGAAAATCCTGGGAACCAAGTGCAAGTATTTCAGCAGACGGAAACAGCCTGTACTTTACAAGCGATAGAAAAGGCGGTTTTGGAGGAAGAGATATTTACAAATCAAAAAAACTTCCCAATGGTGATTGGAGTTTACCAGTGAATATGGGTCCTGAAATTAACACTGAATTTGATGAGGACGGCCCTTTTATACACCCTGATGGAAAAACATTGTTTTTTAGTTCAAAAGGACATTCTACTATGGGCGGATTTGATGTATTCTTTAGCATTATGGATGAAAACGGAAAATTTCAGAAGCCATCAAATCTTGGATATCCGGTTAACACAACAGATGATGACATTTATTATTCCCTTTCTGCAGATGGTAAAAGAGCATATTATTCTTCTTCAAAAGAGGGTGGTTTTGGCGAAAAGGATCTTTATTTGCTTAATTTTATTGAACATAAAGAAACTCCTCTTGCACTTATAAAAGGTACAATTCTGGATGTTTATGGGAATGTACCCCTGGTTGATATTATTGTAACAGATAATGAAACAGAGGAAATTGTAGGTATTTATTACCCAAATACTAAAACAGGAAATTATCTTTTTATTTTACCCCCGGGAGCAAATTATAATATCTCCTATGAGGCCGAAGGATATCTTTTTAAATCCGAAAACATTGATGTTCCTATAGATGCAAACTATTATGTGATTAATCAATCAATCAATCTACAACTAATAGAGATAGGACAAAAAATAGTCCTTAACAATATTTTCTTTGACTTTGGTAAATCTACTTTACGCAGTACATCAAAAGTAGAACTTCAAAAACTTTATACCCTACTAGAAAAGAATCCATCACTTACTGTTGAAATTTCTGGTCATACAGATCATATTGGTTCAAAAGAGATGAACGTTAAGCTTTCACAGGAAAGGGCCCAGGCTGTGGTAACATACATTACAGAAAAAGGAATGGGTGGTTCAAGATTGCTTGCTAAAGGTTTTGGAAGTGCGCAACCTCTAACAAATGGAAAGAATAATGATGGGTCTGACAATCCTGAAGGAATGCAGTTAAACAGAAGGGTTGAAATGAAAATTATAGGGATTAATAAATAAAGGACAAAAAAATATTTATTCAATAAATCATATATTTGCTTTTAAACCAGCCATAACGGTTATTTTTTGAAAATTCAGTTGATGAAATTATTTCATGCAAAACCCACTTTAAAATGAAAAAGCTTTTAATTTTCAACTTTCTTATTCTTTGTTCCACTGTGCTTTTTTCACAGAATTTTGACAAAGGACTATTCAAAGAAAAATTCATTGAAGCACAATATCATATTGAATTTGAAAACTATAAACTGGCTCTTCCTATTTTTATTGAACTAAATAAAATGGATCCTGAAAATTCAAATGTGAATTTCAAAGTTGGACTTTGCATGATTAAATCAAACATAAGAAAGGCAGAAGCTGTTGGTTTTCTTGAAAAAGCTGTATTAAATGTTTCACCAAATTACGATGATCTGAATCCCTTTGAAAAAAGAGCCCCGGTTAATGCTCTTTATTACCTTGGATTTGCCTATCATATTGCCTATAAATTAGATGAGGCAATTGCAACTTTTGAAAAATTCAAAAGCGTAATCAGCAAAAAAAATTATATGGTTGCTGACGCAGAAAGGTCAATAGTCATGTGTTTAAACGCTAAGGAATTCATAGGTAACAAAAAAGAATATATAATTGATTGTTTAAGTGACTCCATTAACACTCCTTATCCTGAATACAGCCCTGTTGTTTCCCTGGATGAATCAACCCTTATTTTTACAAGTAGAAGGGCTGAAGAATCAGGAAGCATCGCTGAATCCATGCATAATGAAGATATTTATATTTCTTATAAAGACAATAATGGTATTTGGTCGGCAGCAAAATCAATAGGCACAAGCATTAACACCATGGATCATGAGGCAAGTATTGGACTTTCTGCTGATGGACAAAAATTGTTTATCTATAAAAGTGATGATGGTGGTAGTATTTGGATGAGCGAACAGCTAAGTGAGAGCTGGTCTGTACCACAAAAGCTGGATTTTGATGTTAATTCCGAACATTGGGAAACGCATGCAGTAATAACTGCTGAGCAGAAAACAATCTATTTTGCAAGCAACAGGCCAGGTGGCCAAGGTGGCAGGGATATTTGGATGTGTAAGAAATTGCCAAATGGAAAATGGGCAAAAGCACAAAATTTAGGAGCGCAGATAAACACAAAACATGATGAGGATGCTCCTTTTATACACCCCAATGGTAAAACAATTTACTTTAGCTCTGACGGTCATAAAACCATGGGAGGATTTGATATATTTTATTCTGAAATACAGGAAGATGGAAAATGGAGCAGCCCAATAAACATGGGTTATCCAATAAACACAACGGATGATGATATTTATTTTGTCACATCAGGTGATGGAAAAAGAGGTTATTTTTCTTCCCTTCGTGAGAACTGCATTGGAGAAAAAGATATTTTCATGGTTACAATTGATGATATTCAAGTGGAATCAATTACTGTACTGAAAGGAAAAATCACCATCGATGGAGATGAAAAACTTCCCTCCGGTGCCCTTATTTATGTAACTGATGTAGAAACAGGAATTGTGGTTAACGAATCAAGGCCTAACCCTAGAACAAGTGTTTATACACTTGCTTTATCTCCAGGCGAGCATGGCAAAACATACTCTATTAGTTATTCTGCCGAAGGATTTGAACCTATTACCGCAACCATTGAAATTGAAGCAGGAATGGGTTACCAGGAAATTGAAAAAGAATTGTTCCTTCACCCAATTAATTTCGAAAGCAAAACCAAAGGTACAGTTGCACTTTCCGGAACAATTAAAAACAGGCAAGGAGAATTTATTTCCGCCACAATTTCTGTAATTGATAACATTACTGGTGAAGAAATTTTTACAGCCCTAACAAAAGGTACTGAGGCACCCTATTATTTTGTTTTGCAATTGGGGAAAAATTACAATATATCCTATGAAGCTGAAGATTACCTGTTTCATTCAGAAAATCTAAACATTCCAAATAAACCAGAATATTCAGAAATTAAAAAGAATATTATTCTTGAAAAAATAGAAACAGGAACCAAAATTGTTTTAAATAATATTTTCTTTGATCATAATAAATCCATATTGCGAAAGGAATCTAATGTTGAATTGGAAAAATTGTATACTTTACTAAACAAAAGACCTGAATTAAAAATTGAAGTTGGCGGCCACACAGACAGTAAAGGAAACGCTGAGGTAAATATGGTTTTATCCAAAGCAAGAGCTCAGGCAGTTGTTGATTACCTGACAAAAAATGGAATAAACAGATCACGCCTTGTAGCAAAAGGTTATGGAAAAGATGCTCCTATTGCTCCGAATAATTTAGCCAATGGAAAACCGGATTTAGATGGTATGCAATTAAACAGGCGTGTAGAGTTTAAAATTCTTGATTATACAAAAGCTGAACTGGAAAAAGTTAGAGAAAATCAAACTAATACGGCAGAAGTTGAAACCATAATAATTGACAACAGAAGTGACCTGGTAACCAAACCAGTTAATTACACTACTAAATCCCCGTTATATGGTGTTCAAATCGGAGCTTTTCAAACATCTTTACCGAACAACGATTTCCCAAATGTAAAAAACGTTCATAGTTTTATTGATAATGATGGAATGATTCGATATGTCATTGGTAGTTTTAACATAAGGAGCCAGGCTGAAACCCTTAAAAAAGCTGTTGTTGAAGCGGGATACAAGGATGCTTTTATTGTAGACGTGAATAAGGAAAAAAAGTTTACAAATGAAGTTGTTCATGAAAAAAAGCCGAAATCTCTGGAAAAAGTTGAATACATGGTTCAGGTTGGTGCATACTCCACTACAATAACTGCCCAGGCAGCAAAGAGTATGGTAGAAATTGACGGTATTATTGAAAAACAAAACGGAGAGTTAATGCTCCTAACGGTTGGATCTTTCTCTAACATAGAAAGTGCTGAAAAATTAAAAAACGAACTTGTTGCAAAAGGGGTTCAGGAAGCTTTTGTAATTGCTTTTTTAAATGATAAAAAAATAACGCTACAGGCTGCAAAAGAATTTGCAAAATAAATAGCAAAGCAATTTAACTTTGTGAACCTATGCTTTTCACACCTTTATTAAACGCATTTTACTTTTCGAGATGTGATTTTAAATAATATTAACATTTGTTGATATTATTTGCCGAAAATGCAGTAGAAATAATAGCAAATTTTGTATTATTGGTAGTTGATATTTTTGATTTGAACCATGCGCTATTCCTTTTCAATACTATTTTTAATTTCCATTTTATCTTTTTCTTACTTGGCGGCTTCAGCCCAAACTGATCCACGGGAAGCAAAAGAACATTATAATAAAAGAAATTATGTAGCTGCAGTGTTGGTTTTTGATAAACTTATTAAAGAAGAGCCAGGTAATTCGGATTACCTTCATAAAGCGGGCATTTGTTATCTTAAAACAAATATTGATAAAACCAAGGCCATCCCCTATCTTGAAAAAGCAGTGAAAATTGTAAAAGTAGACCCTGAAGCATTTTTTGATTTAGGGTTAGCCTATCAGTATGCTTATCGTTTTGATGATGCTATTAAAAGTTTTGAAAAATATAAAACTTTTATAGCAGGGAAAGACATTGAATTAAAAAAAGCTGCAAGACAAATAGAAACTTGCTACAATGCAAAGGAATTAATCAAATATCCATTGAATGTAACATTTGAAAATATGGGTCCAGAAATAAATACTGAGTATCCTGATTACTATCCCTTTATTGCTCCGGATGAAACCTTCTTGATTTTCACTACGCGTAGAAAAGGAGCTCCTGCGGTAATGGAATTTGATGGGTTCTACTCTTCCGATATTTATATATCAAATGCATTGAATGGAGAATTCACAAAATCCAAGTCTATTGGTAATTCAATAAATTCCAGTTTTGATGAGCAAGCAGTAGGTATGTCTGGAGACGGAAATCAGCTTTTTGTATATATTGATAATATTAAGGAATTTGGAGATATTTATCTCTCTGAAAGAAAGCCAGGAGGTACGTATAAGAAACCAGTAATAATAGGCGAAGCTGTAAATTCAAAGTCTTTAGAAACATCTGGCACCATTTCATACGATGATAACATTCTTTTTTATGCAAGCGATAAACCCGGAGGTTTTGGCGGCAGGGACATTTACATGACAAGAAAGTTACCAAATGGTAATTGGGCCCAGTCTCAAAATTTGGGTCCAAATGTTAATTCTGCTTATAATGAAGATTTTCCTAATATTCTTTCAGATGGAAAAACCCTTTATTTTGCATCTGAAGGGCATATGGGTATAGGAGGTTATGATATATTTCATACTCAATGGAATGAAGAATCCAATACCTGGTCTACACCAAAAAATGCCGGCTACCCTTTAAATACTCCAGAGGACAATCATATGATAACATTTACCGAAGATGGAAAACATGGCTATACCTCTTTATTAAGAAAAGGTGGGTATGGAGATCTGGATATTTACAAAGTAACTTTTAATGAGGTAGAAGCTCAACAAACTGTAATTAGAGGGATATTATCCTCTCTTGATACACTTCAACCAGTTACTGCACCGTTAATAACATTGTTTGACTTAAATAATTCTGATGCAGAGCCCAATGTTTATTCAATAAATCCAAATAATAACAGTTGTACAATTATTGTTGTGCCCGGGAAATATGAGCTTGTAATAGAAGCAGATGGATTTGATGATTACAAGGAAAAACTAGTGATTTTTGATAAGGACGGTTGGCAAGCGCAAATTGAAAAATATTTAATAATGAAGCCAACAAATTACAAAATAAAATGATATTCTTTTTGAATCTTTAATATTACTTTAAAAGAATATAAAAACATATAGTGAATGAAACTAAATTTAACACGCCCGCTTGCATTTTTTGATTTGGAAACTACAGGAATAAATGTAGGAAGCGACCGAATTGTAGAGATTGCGATTTTAAAAGTACATCCAAACGGTGAAAAAGAAACCCTTACGCATAGAATTAACCCCACTATCCCTATTCCCGCTGGTGCCTCAGCAGTGCATGGGATATTTGACAAAGATCTTATTGGAAAACCAACCTTTAAAGAATTAGGAAGTAAATTGGCTGACTTTTTAGAGAATTGCGACCTAGCTGGTTATAACTCCAACAAATTCGATGTTCCTTTGCTCGTTGAAGAGTTTTTAAGGGCAGGCATAGATTTTGAAATAAAGGGTAAAAAGCTTATCGATGTTCAAACCATATTCCATATACTTGAACCTAGAACTCTTGCCGGTGCCCTTCGTTTTTACTGCAACCAGGAACTTACCAATGCCCATCAGGCCGAGGCTGATATTCTTGCTACCTATGATGTATTAATGGCCCAATTGGAAAAATATGATCAGTTACAAAACGATGTTAATTTCCTCCATGATTTTTCTGCCAGAGGAAAAAATGCAGATTTAGCTGGAAGAATCACTTTTAACGCAAATGGAATAGAAGTCTTTAATTTCGGTAAGCATAAAGATAAAGTTGTAGAGGAAGTATTCAAGTTAGAGCCTTCTTATTATGATTGGATGATGAATGGAGACTTTCCTCTTTCAACAAAAAACGTAATTACTGCACTGAGATTAAAAAGCAAGAACAATAAGTTGTAATAAATACATTTTCCTCTAAAATTCTACTATTTTTAAAAAAATAAAGGAATGCTTATGCTTGTTTATCAAGAGAGAAACATACTAAAACAGTAGTTTCTTTATCTTTTATAAATTTAATTTCTCCGTTTAATTGCTCCACAAGGCTATGAACAAGGGTTAATCCCAGTGAATCTAAATTTTTAAAATCTATTTCTCCTGGAAATCCAATTCCATTATCAACTACTCTTAAGCAATAAATTGAACCTGTTTTTTGAAATTCAACTCTGACCCTACCCTTAGGCTCTACTGTAATTCCATGCTTTAATGAATTAGAAACAAGTTCATTTAAAATTAAGCCACAGGGAATCATTTTATCCAATGGAAGATCATGACTTTCAATATTAAATTCCATTTCAGTCAATGGAGAATCAGACATTGATTTAATAAAATAACATAAATCAGAAAAATATTCTTTAACATTTAAGCTTTTAAAATCGGTTGCTGCATATAATTTATCATGTATCATGGCCATGCATTTAATTTTATTGTTGAACTGTGCAACTACCTGAGGAGCAGACATGGTAGGATTGTAATGCAATTGGAGGTTGAGTAAACTTGAAATAAGTTGCAAATTATTTTTAACCCTATGGTGAATTTCCTTAAGCATCAATTCCTTTTCTAAATTTTGGTTTTCCAACCGAATCGTTCTATCTTTTACAGCCGTTTCAAGTTTTAAATTAATACCCTTCTTTTCTTTATTTCTTTTATATAACACAATTCCCCCTGCAAATAAAATAATTACACTTACAGATAATGACAGGCTAGTTAACCTGCTTTTTTCTTCCGCTAAATTATGCTCGATGTTTATTAAATTCAGTTTGAAAATTTCTTTCTCGTTTTTTTCTGATTCATATTTTTTTTCTAAGTCTGTTAATTTTTGCAAATTATCCTCTTCAATTATTTTTTCTTTGATGGAATCAAAATTCAAACGACAATTATACGCGGATAAGTAATCCTTTTGGGAAGCATAAAGCTCAGCCAATTTCTTATTGGCCATCAAAATAATGTTTCTGTTACCTATTTCATTAGCCTTTTCGATGCTTTCATAAAAGTAGGTAGCTGCCTCATCAAAGCGACTCTGATTAAAAAGCAGATTTCCAATATTATAATGGGAGAACGTAATAAATGTTTTTTCTCCTATTTCTTCAAAAATTTGTTTTGATTTTAAATAATACACCAATGCCTCGGAAAATTTTTTCTGATAATTATACACATTGGCTATATTCCCCAAATTAAAGGCCTGGCTTCGTTTATTGTTTACTTTTTGGTTAATATTTAAAGCTTTATTATAAAAAAAAAGAGATTTTTCAAAATTTTCCTCCTCCAGGTAAATACTGCCTAAATTATTGTATCCCTGCACCAATTTTAAGGTATCGTGGATTTCACAAGCCATATCTATAGCCTGCACAAAGAATTTTTTAGCACTCCTGAAATTTTTATTTTTCAATAAAATGCTTCCAATGCTAAGGTGTGCGTAACACAATCCTTCTTTATCCTTTAATTTTTCCAGATACTTTAAACTTAAAAGGTTGATTTGAACTCCTTGAATATACTTTTCCTGCTGACTATATATATTGCCTATATTGAGGTAAGAATCTACAATTCCTTGGTTATCGCTAATTTTTTTATAGTATTTTAATGCTTTCAGATTATTCTCAATGCCAAGTTCATAATCACTTTTCACAAAGCATATTCGTCCAAGCATAAGGTAAGAATTTGCAATTCCCAGTGTAAAGTTTTCTTTTTCGGAAATTGCAAGTGCTTCAAGTATATATGCTTTTGCTGAATCAGGATTTTGAGTATAGATGTTTTTTGAAACTTTATACAATAAGTTTACTCTTACTGTATCTTGGGACGTATTTTTTAATTCGATTAAAAGTGAATCTAAAGTCTCTGAATATATATTTAGAGAAAAAATAGTGAATAATACTAAAACAAGGATTTTCTTTAACATGTGAAAAAGTATAAAATCGAAAAAATATAGAGTTAAATATGAATAAAAAAACAATTACTTCTGACGAAGGAAAAATAAATAAAAAATTCTGTATTGTGTTTGTATTTTAATGAATTCCCCTGGAAAAAAGAAAATATTTTATTTAATATGTATAGATGAATCAAGACTGTTTTTCATTAAAAAGCAGGTCAATAAAATTAAAATCTTCTGTATTACTAATAAAATCAATAAATTTAGCGCTTTATATTAAATGAAAAGATGTTTTTTCAAATATTAAAAATAATTGTTCGAATTGCTGTAGGTTTCTATTACCGTAGGACCTATGTAAAGGGAATGGAAAACATACCTATGGACAGGCCGGTTCTGCTTGCTTCCAATCATCCCAATGCCTTTATGGATGCAATTGTACTCACTTTGTTTTTCCCACGTAGGGTTTTTTCATTGGCACGTTCAGATGTTTTTGATACTGCTGTTAAAAGAAAAGTGATGCGTTATTTTCGGATTATGCCTGTATACCGTATCCAGGACGGGGCTGACCAATTGTATAAGAATACAGAAATCTTTGAAAAATGCCATACTTTATTAAATCAAAAATCAGGAATTCTTATTTTTCCGGAAGGTATTTGCATACAGGAAAGAAGGTTAAGAAAACTAAGAAAAGGGTTAGCCAGAATCGCCTTCGGCTCAATGGAGGTCGCTGATTTCAAAATGGATCTTTGCATTGTTCCTGTTGGTATCAATTATACCAAACCAGCCAGGCATGGAGGTGATCTTTTTTTAAATATAGATGCCCCCATAGAAGTTGAATCCTACCTTGATCAGTACAATACGGATAAAATAAGGACCATTAACAAATTAACAGCAGATGTTGAAAAGGCAATGTCTAAACTTATTGTTGTAATAGAAGATTTCAAGGATGATGAATTGGTAGGCCAATTGGAATCATTATTAGAAAATGATCCAAAATTATTTGGAGATAATAAATTAAATCCGGTAGAAAAAGATTTTATTATAAGCCGTAAAATCACACATGGGTTAAGCGATTTTAAAAAGAATAGCCCTACTGGTTTTCAAGAACTAAAATTAAAAGTAAGAGAATTTTTTGCAATTCTTAATTTGCAGGGATTCAAGCTGGAATTATTGAACAGAGCTATTCTTGATAAAAGTATAATAAGCTTGATTGTTCCGAAACTTTTTTTCGCTATTGCAACCCTGCCAATTTTTATGGTTGGTAGTATTCTAAATTATATACCCTACCGTTTTCCTTTTCTGCTAACAAAAAAAATTGTAAAAAGCAATGTTGAATTTTTCTCTTCCATTAATTTAACCATTGGCACACTCATTTTTATTTTTTACTATCTCTTAATCTCTGTACTAACTGTTGTTCTTTTCAATAGCAGCTTTGTTCCTTTATTATTAATTGCTGGACCATTTACAGGAAAATTTGCTCTTTATTATAGAAACAAATTAGTTCAAATAGTGGCCTTGTATAAAATGAAAAACGAGCATGAATTAGCTGGAAAACTAATCAAAAATAAAAATGATATTGTTGAAAAAATTGAAAATTTAATTCATTCCATGGAGAAAGAAAAAGTATATTGAACATAATAGCATTCAAATAAAGACTTTATGTTTTTTTATATCAATCCTTTACCCTACTAAAAGATAAAGCATTAAGAATCCATTTTGGCAATGCTTTCCCAGTGTTTCTGTTCTTAACGTTCAGATACCATCCGAGCTTTTTCACAATCGGAATTTTATGTGTTTCTACAAATTCGATTAAAGTTCCATCAGGATCCTCAATATAACTAAAATGTCCTGCTGCTTCACCCATATCAAAAGTATTGGAGCTGTCTACTGTAAAAGGGAAACCTTTGTTTTCACATTCGCTTTTCAAACTGCTCATATCCTGAACATCAAAACATAAATGGATAAATCCCTGGTCGCCCCAATACCTGTTTTTGAAAATCTTATTGGGCTTTACTCCTGTTATTTGTATAAGTTCAATTGATCCTGCACCCAATAATTCACTAAAAGTGCCCGTGTTAGCTTTTGTGCGTTTTAGCAATACTCTTCTGAATGTGGCATGTCCTCCCGGAAGTGCTTGTAAATCTTCAAAATTTCCTGTAACATCATAAACCACCTTATTGTAGTCGAGAATACCACTGTAAAGAGCCATTGATTTTTCTATATCAGAAACACCAATCATGCAACCAGAAATACCACCAGTGGCATGTTTTCCGGTTCCAAACCATTCATCTCCTTTTGAAATCTGGAAAATCATTCCATAAGGATCCTTTAAAAAGAAATGTTCATTTCCTGCCGGATCTTTATTAATTTCACTTATTACCTGAGTTCCCTCCGATTTAAAAAAAATGAGTGCATCGTTTATGTTTCTGGTTTTTACTTGAGCAACAAAAATCCCCAAATCCCCAAGCTGAATATCATAACCAACCTCTTCTGGTTTCCTGCTAGTATACTGCCAAATTTCAAGGCCACCGCCACCTTGCAGATTCAATGCTAATACTGCACTGCGAGAATGTACTTTCTCACCTGTATATTTTGTCATTAAAGCTGCTTCGGCACTTTCTTGAAAAATCGGAATATCCAAACCGAAATTTTTCCTATACCATTTCCAGGCTTTTTTTACATCTGGAATCCCTACTCCTATTTGTTGAATGCCGCTAATATTTTTAGCCATTATCTATTTAAATTAATGAAAGTAAATCAGGTAGTTTTAAATAGTCGAACCACTTTTAAATAAAGTGCGGGTAAATATCTTTTAAAATAAACAGTAAAAGTTTCGTATCCGCCTATGTAAACCTCTGTTTTTCCTCTATTTATTGCTTTTATAATAAGATATGCACATTTTTTGGCTTCCATTCCCTTTGATTGACCATCACCCATTAGGTTATATGGCTCACCGGTTTCTGTAATTGCATTTATTGTAACATTTGTTTTTATCCATCCAGGACAAGCCATTACAACCTTTATATTGTTGTGTAAAACCTCCTCGCGTAAAGAATCAAAAAAACCATGAAGAGCATGCTTGGATGATGCATAAGCTGATCTTAAGGAAATTCCAATTTTTCCTAGAATACTGCTGGTTACAATTATATATCCATAGTTTTGTTTGATCATGTATGGTAAGATTGCTTTAGTTAATGCAACATAACTAAAAAAATTAACTTCCATTATTCTTCTGTCAATATCAAGTGGGGTATTAACAACAAGCGAGCGTTGGCTTATTCCCCCGTTATTGATTAACATATCAATTCTTCCAAAAAGTTTTACAGCAATCTCTGCTTTCGATTCAAGAGAAGGTATATCCATTAAATCTAAAGGTAGTATATGAACATCTGCAGGATTTTTACACAAGTTTTTTACCCTGTTCAGCTCCTCCTCCCTTCTGGATGATAGTATTAATTTAGCACCACGGTTTGCCAGGTCAAGCGAAAGTGCTTCCCCAATTCCGGATGAAGCTCCCGTTATCCATATTACCTTATTTCTGTAATCCATTACTTCTTAATAATAAAATTTTATCAACCATTTTCATAAATATAATCTAGTGATTTTGGTAAGAACAGCTTAAATTAGTTTAGAATAGATTTCCTGATTTTTATTAATTTGATTAACAATTCTTCAAGCTTGTCAAGTTGAAGCATATTTGCCCCGTCTGAAAGAGCTTTAGCGGGATTAGGATGGGTTTCAATAAAAATACCGTCTACTCCTACTGCAATGCCTGCTTTTGCAATTGTTTCAATCATTTCAGGACGGCCACCTGTTATTCCGGATTCCTGGTTTGGTTGCTGAAGGGAATGGGTTACATCAAGCACAACGGGAACATTGTTTTTCTGCATTTCTGGTATTCCTCTGTAATCTACAACAAGATCATTGTAGCCAAAAGTTGTTCCTCTTTCAGTTAGCATTACATTGTTATTCCCGCTTTGCTTTATTTTATCTACAGCATGTTTCATTGCATTTGCGGATAAAAACTGGCCTTTTTTAACATTTACAAATTTTCCTGTATTGGCTGCTGCAACTAAAAGATCAGTTTGTCTACATAAAAAAGCAGGGATTTGAAGAACATCAACATATTTTGCAGCCAGCAGTGCATCTTCTGGAGAGTGAATATCGGTAAGGGTAGGAATAGAATATTTTCCACCAACTTTTTTGATCATTTCAAGTCCTGCTTTATCACCAATTCCTGTAAAGGAATCAAGTCTTGATCTGTTGGCCTTTTTAAAAGATGCTTTGAAAATAAATGGAATTTCCAATTTATCGGTTATTCCAATTATACGTTCTGCAATTTCCATAACAACATCTTCCCCTTCAATAACACAGGGGCCGGCAATAAGAAAAAAATTCCCTTTAGCGGTGAATTTTATATTTGGTATTTTATCAATCATCAGAATCTTCTATGAATAGCTATAAATGCACTGTTTCCTGAAGTTATTGCAGGAAACAGAAAACCTTCCAGGTTATCAGTGCCCAAAGTTAAGGTAAAATATTCTTTAATCAAGGCTCTAATTGCCAATCCTGAATTTAATCCTCCATATCCGCCAAAATCAAGCCGTGCTGAAATTTTAAATACTGGAGTTATTTGATAAATTCCACTTATATAATAATTAACATTGTAGTTAGCCAATACCCTGTATTTGATTCCCCCCATTACTGATAAATCCTCGTTGATTGTGAAAATCTCTGCCAAATGAAAAAAGGCAGGCAGTACTGTTGTATAACTCTTTTTAACATCTGAAGCCTGTGAAACCAAACTACTATCAGAAAAACCAGAATCAAAAACAGAATCCCTCAGAATGAAAATGTCATCAAAAGAAAAATGATGGAAACGATAATTTGTATCAACAGTATATTGAGTTGCATTTTTGTTCCATCTTATTAATCCCAAATCCCTAACCTCAAGTAGTATGCGATGTTGCAGGGTATCTAAAGTCCCGAAATTTATGGTGGTGAAAAGATCAAGTGAAACCCCTACTCCATTAGTATATTGAAATCCAATTCTTTCTGGATCTGTTCGCCTGAGATTAAGCAATAAATCAACATCAACAAATTCTAATCCTGGTGCGGTGTAAACATTTGCTATGGGCATAGTTAAGCTTTGATGCTGATTTCCTCTTAAAACCGATAGGCCTATTCCGGATTTTCCCTGGTTAAAAATAATCCCTCCCTCAATTTGTTGGTAACTAAGTAAATTAAATTCAAAACCGCTTAAATCTGCCGTTTTATCCTCAAAACGAGAGTTGCCAAAAAAACCTAAATTAAAAAAGTCTCGGCTAAATTCTCCATTGGTATGCTTGCGGCTTCTAAGGCCCATATACCAAGCCATGTTGGATTTACCAAAAAAAGAATCGGGTGAAACTATGAAATGTGCTCCTAAATTAATATCACCACCAAATTGGTTTAGGCTATCCAATTTATTGAATGACCTTTCTCTTGATTGATTATTAATTTCTTTTTTTAATAAAAATTTACTTGTAAAATCATTGGTAAGGGAAGTTGAATTTAAGTCATAAGAGCCATCAATTCCTACTTGAAGCGCAACATTTGGAGAATAATAATCAAAAGGTGAATTATTAGTCTGGGCATTCAGCATTAAGCTGAAAGCAAGCCAGAATAAGAGTAAAAGGATTTTCATAGCTAAAAGTTATTTAGCTAAATTTAAGAAAATTTCAGGATAAGTTTTTTTCTTGTTAATTGAATTTCTTCAACTCCTGCTTTACAGCATCTTTATGAATAGTAAAGGACATTATCTTTAGTTTGATGTAATCTTCATGATAAAAATAATATCCTTTGTTTTTACCATTAAAACCGCCACTTCCAGAGTCCTTTATCAGGAACCAATTCCCATTTGGTTTTTCAAGGTATCCAATAAGATGAATAGCATGATCATCGGTAGTAGTATTGTTTGAAAACCTAAGTTGTCTTGCATTTTCATCTATATATGCCGAAGGTATGTCATAGGTAGGAACCATGGCAAGTTCAGAATGAGAGTCATAACCTGTTTCAGAAACATCTCCTCCAATAGCAATTGTAAAGCCTGATTTAGAGGCACTTTTAATGATGTTCATAAAATCATCAAGAGGAACATTGTAATAATCCTTACTTCTCCACCAATTATCGGGTACATCGTAAAGGCTTTGTTTCCAGTATGGGTTCTCCATCAAGGACATAAAATCAACATAATCATCCGGATTAATTTTAGCTACATTTTTAAGGTATTCCTGTGGACTTATGTTTTTTCCGTTAACTGTCACTGTTGTAGGAGGAACACCAATATAATAGTTCAGGATAGATTTAACTGTGGCAACAGCTTGTTCTTCATTCCAGTTAGAGGATGTTTTAATAAATTGCAGGTAATCGTTCATTTCCTTGAACATTAAATTGTGATCGTGAAATCTTCTCCCGTTTTTCAGCCCGTTATAAGCCTCAAGAGGAACAAGACCATGGGTTTTCATCATCCTTTTCACAGCATTAGTTTCAGATCCTTCACCGAATTCTGATTTGCCTCTTGTTTTTACAAACTCACGTGCTTTTTCAATATACTCATAATACACAATATAAAGTTCGGAAAGCTTTATCTGCTGGCCTGTTTGCCTGAATATTTCAGATTCATAAAAAGAGGAGGTGGAAAAACACCAACAAGTACCTGTTTCACCTTGAGAAATAGGCTTATTGCACCAGGAGGATTTAAATTCATCAACAGAAACGGGAACATCTAAGCCAGAAAAATCCATTTTAAAGGATTTTTTCTCTTCCTTTTTTGGGCTATTTGATTCTAAATTACTCTTTTGTATTTCTTCATAGAAACCTGGAACATATGGTTTATAAACACCTTTGTCTTTTTTTTGTTCTTGGGAAAACAATGTAAATGTTGAAAACAACCCCACCATTAGTAACAATATCTTTTGCTTCATTTTTTTATATTTTTGACAAATTTAAGAGAATTTCAAAGACTTTATATGAAAATTATAACCTGAGTTTCATTTAAAATTATAATTCATACAATTTGTCAGAGATTCCTCACCCTGTTCAGAATAAGGAATCAATGAAAGGTTACAGGAGTATCATTTGAAAATTGACCTTAGGTTAATAAGTTACTAACCAGATAAAATGCGATGAATTGTAAATTCCACTAATTAAAAAATCTCCCTTCAGTTAATCCTTGCATTTATTACTGAATTAAGAATTTAATAAAAGTGTTTTTAAAAGTAATAAATATGGAATTCTATTTTCCAAAACCAAACCTTAAACCAATAAAAAATCTTCGTCCTTGTAAAGGGCCATAGGCATAGGCGGTATCGAAATTTGGACCAAATGGGTTTTGTGGATCGATTAAAGGGCTATTTTGAGTATAGTTTAAAATATTCCTTACACCAATGTAAACTTCGAAAAACTTCTTTATTTCTTTTGTCACTTGCAGGTTTTGTAAAGTGAACCATGGAGATATCTCATCGCGTTCAAAGGGATGGTCATAAGTTGGCAATTCCATTGGGCCCATAACCTTACCAGTATAATCAATACTTGTTTTTAATTTTTTTATAGTGTAAGATAATGTAAATACACCCGATAATTTGGGAACAAAGGCCTGATTTTCCCTTACACTATTTCCATCATTATCTTCTGTAACAGCAAATACATCAAGGAAAGTTCCACCTGCAGATAATTTAAAGGGGGAATTAAATCTATGGTTGTATGATAAAGAAAATCCTCTGGATATGGAATGTCCAAGTAGATTATCATAAACAATCAGATTTTTGTCAGTTTCATAATCAGGGATTATTTTATTTTCAAAATAGGTATAAAAGATGTCAGCATCAATGGTTCCTGAACTTTCTTTGATAGTAAAAACATGGTTTACATTTAAATTCATATTATATGATTTTTCAGGGCTCAGTTCACCTTTAACCACTACCGTTCTTGCTCCAGTAAGTGCAGCATGCTCCTCGGTAAATAAATTTACAACCCTAAATCCTGTTCCTGCATTAAGTCTTAGGGTTGTATAGGTTGCAGGTTTGTACTTAAAGTTGATCCTGGGTGAAAAAATGCTTCCATGTTTTTCATGGTAATCAAAGCGTAAACCAGCAAGTATGCTAAGATTATCACTTAGTGCATACTCATCCTGTGCAAAAATTCCTGGTATAAAAACCCTGTCAGCCTGGTTTGTGGCAAAAGTATTGTCATCGTAAAAATTATAACGTAAACTTGATCCAAATATTAAATCATGCCTTGCTCCTATTGTTTTATCCCAAATTAAATTGGAAAAAACAGTAGTTTGAACAGCAGCATATTCAGTATCGCCATACCAGGAGTCCTGATTGTGATTATTAAAGGATAAATCCCATCTTAGCTTTTCGTTAAAAGGAAGTTGATAAGAGCTAATTAATTCATACCTTTTTGTGTAAATGGATTCGCCATAAATGGAATCACTGCCACGAAATTGAGGAGTCCACTGGCTAACCCCTCCGAAACGGTTTTCATCATAATATTTGGCCGAAATGTTGAATATTCTGCTGTTCTTTCTATCAAAAGAGAATTTAGAAAATAAGGAAACCCTATTAATAAGAGGAATGTCATTAAAATTATCTTCGTTTTCATCAATGAAATTATTCATGTTATAGTAATTTCCACTAAACAACATCTTGGATTTTTTCATTTTAGGGGCAAAATAAAAATCGATGTTTTTTTCCAAATCAGATGTTCCGAATGCATTAAATCCAATCAAGGGAACATCCTGAGGCTTTTTTGTAATTACATTAATTACCCCTGCAACTGCTTCAGTTCCATACAATGTGGATGAAGGCCCTTTAATAATTTCTATTCTTTCAATTAAAGAGGTAGCTATTCCATTTAAACCATAAACTGTAGAAAGGGCGCTCATAATTGGCATTCCATCAATTAAAACCAGGGTGTATGGTCCTTCCATTCCATTTATATGTATATCAGAAGTCCCGCAAACACCACAACCAATTTGTTCTTGAACACCATTTATAGTTTCAATAGCTTGCATTATATTATTGGTAGGTGATTTTTGTAAAAAACTTGCAGTTATCACCTCTACTTTTACTGGTGAATCACTTATGAAAGTCTCCTTCATTGTTCCTGTAACCACAATCTGGTTCAATTCCTGCAAGGAGGGTTTTATGGTTAAAATCACTTGAGTAGTTTTTCCATTTTCAATTCTTACGCTATGTTTTTTCTTTTCATATCCTACAACCGAAACAATTAACTCAAGTTCTCCTTCAGGCACATTTTCAATGATGAAATTGCCTTGAATATCAGATGCTGCGCCAATATTAAGTCCTTTGAATCCAACATTGGCAAAAGGAACTGGTTTTCCCAAAGAAACAATATTCCCCTTTAGTGTTCCCTGGGAATAAACATTTACCCCAATTAGTGTAAAAAGGCTGAACGCGAAAAGTATTTTCATCTAATTATTTATTAAAACATTTAAGCAAATATAAATATATTTTTAGACTAATCTAAATTTATTATTTCAACATTGTAAATATTTAGTCTATATTTGTAACAGGAAAATGAATACTTACACGGAAGAAAATTATTTAAAGGCTATTTATAAGCTTTCCAAATCCCATGATGATGGGGTTAACACCAATGCCATTGCCGATTTGTTGAAGACTAAGGCAAGTTCGGTAACTGACATGATTAAGAAATTAAATGAAAAAAATCTTCTCAACTATGTTAAATATCAAGGAGTAACACTAACACCTGAGGGTGAAAAAGTTGCTGTAAAGATTATCCGAAAACACCGGTTGTGGGAATATTTCCTAGTGAATTGTTTGAACTTCAAATGGGATGAAGTACATGATATAGCGGAAGAACTTGAGCATATTAATTCAGATAAATTAATTAATAACCTCGATAAATTTTTAGACCATCCTAAATTCGATCCACATGGAGATCCCATTCCAGATAAGGATGGAAATATATATGAGCACAAAGAAGTTTCCCTTGCTGATTTAGAGGATAAGCGATCAGGAATAATTGTAGGGGTAAAAGATCACTCAACACAGTTTTTAAAATACCTGGAAGGAATTCATTTGCTTTTAGGAACAAAAGTAAAGATTATTAAAAAATTCGAATACGATGATTCTATCCTGGTTTCCACCGGAGATAACAGGGAAATAATTGTTTCAAACAAAGTCAGCAGAAATCTATACATAAAAAAATCAATACCTAAATAAGCATGTTTGAAGCAGCCAAAATTTGGTTTATTGATCTTTCCCCTGTTTTCCAAGCACTTTTGGCAACCATTTTCACCTGGTTGTTAACCGCTTTTGGAGCCTCTTTTGTTTTCTTTTTCAAAAGCATGAATCGCAAGTTCATGGATGGAATGCTTGGTTTTACTGGGGGGGTAATGGTCGCAGCAAGCTTTTGGTCCTTGCTCTCTCCTGCAATAGCAATGTCTGAGGATCTTTATGTGCCTACCTGGTTTCCTGCGGCAGCTGGTTTTTTAGCAGGTGCTTTGTTTATTTATTCATTGGATAAAGTACTTCCTCATTTACACATAAATTTTAAACCATCGGAAAGTGAGGGTATAAAAACGGACTGGCACCGTTCAACGCTTCTTGTTCTTGCAATTACCCTGCACAATATTCCAGAAGGACTTGCTATTGGAATTGCTTTTGGCGCTGTTGCAGCAGGAATTCCGCATGCTGAAATGGGTGCTGCTGTGGCCCTAGCACTTGGAATTGGCTTGCAAAACTTCCCGGAAGGCATGGCAGTTTCCATGCCCCTTAGAAGACAAGGCCTTTCTCGTTTTAAAAGTTTTTGGTTCGGTCAGCTTTCTGCCATTGTTGAACCCGTTGCAGGAGTATTGGGTGCAATTGCTGTAATTTATGCCCAGCCCATTTTACCTTATGCTCTTGCTTTTGCAGCAGGGGCAATGGTTTATGTGGTTGTGGAGGAAGTAATACCTGAATCACAAAGGGATAAATATACTGATACCTCTACGCTGGGTTTTATTGGTGGTTTTATTATTATGATGATTCTTGATGTTGGATTGTCTTAAAAAACCAAAGAAGGATAATAGCAATTGGAGATTTTAAAGAAGTTTTTTAAGATTAAGCATTTAGTAATTCTTTTTGCCTTTTGTGTTTATTTTGATACTTTTTTATAGTTCTTTTTATTAAAATTGGGGCTTTTTAAAGGATTCCAAATAAATGATTTCATATCAATCCTTGATTCCCGCTATTAATGTATTAGTTTTGCAAAAGGGAAACACACACTTCATTTTTCTCTGATACAGTTCAGCACTAAAATAAAACTTGTAACTTGTAATATTCAAATTGCAATATCAAAATGGAAAAGGATAAGCATAAAACGATAATAAATATAAAAAACAGGAGAGCTTCTTTTGAATATGAGTTTTTGGATGTTTATGTAGCGGGTATTCAGTTAACAGGAACTGAAATTAAATCGATAAGAGATAGCAAAGCAAATATTACAGATGGTTTTTGCATTTTTTTAAAAGATGAACTTTGGGCAAGAAATATTCATATTGCAGAATATAAGGAAGGTTCATACAACAACCATGAACCCAAGCGCGACCGAAAGCTGCTTCTTAACAAGGGTGAACTAAAAAAACTAGCCAATAAAACAAAAGACAAGGGCTTAACCATTGTCCCTTTGAGGTTGTTTATAAACAATAAAGGTTTTGCCAAACTGGAAATTGCCCTTGCAAAAGGAAAAAAATTATTCGATAAACGTGAGAGTTTAAAAGAAAAGGATACCAAAAGGCAAATAGACAGACTATTAAAGGAGTAGATACGCTTTGATTGACAGTAAAGCTTTTTTACTTACCTAACAATTAGTTTTTTATTGTACAAATCATTATTCATTGAACCAGTAATAAGATAAACTCCACTTGGCAATCGATCATAGGGATCAATAGCAACAACAGTCTTATTATTATCAAGAACAATTACCTTTGAATAATATTCCCTACCAGACATATCAACAACCACGATTAAAATCTCTTTATTTAATTCTCCTGCAATTAAAATATTTAGTGCTGATCCAATAGGGGCCGGATTAGGAAAAACACTAAAGGAGGCCATTTCTTTTTTATCAAAATTAACAGCAACTAAATCAGAAAAACTAAACTTTCCATCATAATCGGTTTGCTTGAGCCTATAATAAGACAAACCAGGGAAGGGATGCAAATCGTTTTGGGAATATGAAATTATTTGCCTGCTATTTCCAGCCGCTTTCAGCTTATGAACTTCTGTAAATTCTATTCCGTCTGTGGTTTTCTCAATGGTAAAAAAATCATTGTTTGTTTCGGAAGCAGTTACCCATTTAAGAACTATACTGTTATCATGGGAAAAAGCCTCAAAACTTAATAATTCAATGGGTAATGTTATTGAAAAGGTACAAGGATTTCCTTCACAACAATTTGATCCTGAACAACCAAAAGTTGTTCCTGTATTGTTAATTGTTCCTTCAACTGAAAGTGAGCCATTACCAGAAATATCTCCCCCATTACCATTATTAAAATTTCCTGAAACGGAAATGGCTCCGTTAAAAGTAACATTCGAACTGTTGTTGTTATTGGTCAAATTACCTGTTACAATCAACACACCAGTGCTCTCAACATTTATAATACTTCCATTTGCAAAGGAAATATTTCTTGTAGTGACTGTACCACCAATGTTTAAAGTTCCTCCTGTTTTAATTTCAATATCACTTGTTCCATTTCCTGTTAAAAAAGATCCTGTATTAACAGTTAAGGAAGCCACATTGCCAGATCCAATAATAATGAGTGTTGAAAAAGTAATGTTATTGCCATTTCCAATAATTACGATATCATTATTATTAGGGATACAGCTACAGGAAGGGCCTACATGAGAAACTATTGACCAGGTTCCAGTGGTTCCATAAGGACCATTAGCTCTTGAGTAAAGAGTTGCAGAAAATACTGAAGGAATTAGTAAAATCAAGCAAAATGATAAATATATATTTTTCATATGGATATAATTATTCGTTAATTAATTATTCCTCTAAGGAACTCATGAGTGCTAAAGCATTTTTATTTATTTGACATCCCAATTTATTGTGAGTCATGTAATTATCATTAGTACTTGTGCATGACTATTCTCATAAGCTGCAATTGTTGAATATTGCAAAAAAAGTGTAAGAATAAACTAATATACCGCAAAATATAAAAAATGTTTGACAAAGGAAATTATTTTTATCATATAAAAAAGTGTTTTTATATGATAAAACTCCAATACCTTTTCATAGTCTCACTTTCCTTTAATATCCAATTTCCTGTATTTTATAATCATTTTTTCCAATTCCAATTTTGAAAACTCCTTTTTGTGAATTTGTTCAAGCAAGTTTTGGGAGGCTGCATGTAACTCTATATTGGAAAAATAATTATCTCGCATAAAGTGGACGAATTTCAAAGCTCTGAATCCATCAAACCAGGTATAAAACCTTTTTCTAAAGGAATTTAGGTCTTTACTATTTTCTCTGATTTCATAGACTTTATCTTTAAAGTTAGAATCCATAAGAAATGCAACAATGGGATCTGAAAATTCCTGAAAAGTGGTTGATGTATATAATCCATCCACATGCTCCAAAAAGAATTTCATCTCCTGGAATACTTTAGGGTTGTATGTGAGAAAATATTCAGTTTTATTTTCTATCCAACTGTTTATTGCCCTTCCTGTACCAAAGGGTACCCTTGTGGATGATCTGGGAGATGGAATTATTCTTGTTGCATTAAGTTCAGTGAATGCACCAAGAGGAATTATTTTATGTAAAAAATAAAAATCTTCTCCTGCTTTTCTTTTATTCATCCCTCCCTGCTTTTGATAAACATCAGTGCGTACTGCCATGGAAGAGCCAATTGTATGGTAGGCAAAAGGATGCCCTGCGAAACGTAATCCCGCTATATAATATCTTAAATGGAGTTCATAGTTTAGAATTCCTTCATATACTTCATGTGTAAATTCATCACCGGATAAGGGATGTTCAAAATAAATTGAACAAGCCATTGTTTTGGGATTTATCTTGAAATGGTATTCAATTGCGGTAAAATAATTGGTATCACAGGTTGAATCTGCATCAAAACAACAAATAATTCCTTTGTTATTCTTTGTAATAAGGAATCTTCTAACGGCTTCATCCATTCCAATTTTTCGAGCCAGGCCAACCCCTGCAAATTTTGAAGGTAAATCGCAGGCTATAATAATTTTAAAATCAAGCCTTTTATCCTGGTTTGTATCTATCCATTCCTTTACCTGAGTAATCATTTTCTGTGTTTCTTTCCTTATGGGCTCTTGTGCGTCAATGGAATGATTAACAACAACAATAACCTCAACAGAACATTGAGGTTTTATACAATTCTTAAGGGAAATTAACGATTTTAGCAATTGTGGTTCGCAAAAAGCTGGAATTACAACAACAATTCCTAGATCGTGTTCAGGTTTTTTAACTATTTTTTTTGAATAAAAGGTATGTTTCTCCAGATAATCCATGGAAGTAATGACAAAAAGTGATTTGAGGCTAAAATTTAAGGTCTGATTCAGTATTTATTTCAGGTTGCCTATACCTCAGTTTGTTAATGAAATTCAAAAGGAATACTAATTAGGGTGCAATTCGCTCTATTTGCCATTGCTCATTTTCATTTATAAAATATCTTATACGGTCGTGCAAACGGCTTGGTCGACCCTGCCAAAATTCAATTTTTTCAGGTTTAACAATATATCCACCCCAATGAGGAGGGCGTGGGATTTCTTTGTCCTGAAATTTATTCGTTATGTCCTGAACAAGTTTATCAAGTGCTTCTCTGTTTTCAACTACAGAGCTTTGAACAGAAGCCCATGCACCAATTTGAGAACCTTTTGGACGATTGTTAAAATACAAATCAGAATCCTCAGTTATTTGTTTTTGGGCAATACCTTGTATTCTTATTTGCCTTTCCATTTGAGGCCAAAAAAAATTCATGCAAATTTTTGGATTTACTTCAATGTCTCTGCCCTTTTGGCTGTGGTAGTTGGTATAAAAAACAAAGCCATGCGTACTAAAATCGCGTAAGTATAAAATCCTCAAAGAAGGCTGACCATGTTCAGAAACTGTGGCAAGGTCGAATGCATTAAATTCAGGAATCTGGGCTTGCATTGCTTCATTAAACCATTGTTCAAACTGTATCACTGGGTTTTTATTCACTGATTGTTCATTTAATGACTGGAGAGAGAAATCCTTTCTTAGTTTATTAATGTGTTCTCTTAGATTATCCATTTTAAAATGTTTGGTGCTGAAGGTACAAAGTTAGTAGTTGTATGGAATGTTAAATAAACAAAAATTAAAAAAAAGATTAAAGCTGATCATAAAGTGCCCATTGGATACTTAATTTTCCTGGTTCAAATTATAATAAAGCAAAGAATAAAAGTAAATATATCGCTTATATTTGGCCAAAAAACGCATAACCATTCAGGTTAAAAAAAACAATCACTTATGAAATTATCGCCAGAATTACAATTTAACACTTCCATGGAATGGGTAAAAGCAGTGCTTTCGGATTTAGAAGGATTTTTACAGGATCATGCCGATTGTGAACGCAAGGCATCAGCCATGGCAATGAGTTTTGTTGCTAAATGTCCGGATAAGGTGGAAATAATTCCCGAATTAATAGAGACTGCTTTGGAGGAGATGGAACATTTTAAAATGGTATACCAGATTATGGAAAAACGTGGAATAAGGCTAAAGGCAGAAATACCAAAGGATTCCTATATACAACAGCTATTGGCTCTTTGCAGAAATACTCCAGATGAAAGGCTAATGGACAGAATGTTACTGGCATCAATTATTGAATGCAGGGGAGCTGAAAGGTTCCGGCTGGTGGCAGAAAACATAATAGATGCAGAACTAAAAACATTTTATAAAATGCTTTGGATTTCGGAAGCAAAACACGGCAATATTTTTGTAAAAATGATATTAAACTACCAGGATGAAAAGGAGGTTTATGAGCGCTTGGATTATCTGGTTGCAAAAGAAGCAGAAATTTGTAGGCTATTGCCAATAAGAGCTGCCCTTCATTGAAAATATTTAAAAACTAAAAAACATTAGTTATGGGGTTAAGTAATATAAATCCAGGTCAAGGAAAA
The DNA here is from genome assembly GCA_013696965.1 of Bacteroidota bacterium. Taxonomy (NCBI): domain Bacteria; kingdom Pseudomonadati; phylum Bacteroidota; species Bacteroidota bacterium. The sequence goes on from JACCXN010000005.1 coordinate 62,078, forward strand.
CTTCTTATTTCAGAACCATTTTTACACGATCCCTACTTTCAGCGTTCTGTAATTTTAATCACTGAATATAGTCCAGAAACCGGTGCCAGCGGTTTAATTTTAAATAAACCAATTGATTTATCTTTAAATGAGGGTTTAACCGATTTTCCTCCCTATGATGGGCAGGTTTATCTTGGAGGACCAATTCACAAGGATAATTTGTTCTTTATTCATACCCTTGGGGAAAAAGTTGAAGATTGTGTGGAAATAATTCCAAACTTATATTGGGGAGGGAATTTTGAAATCATAAAGTCTTTAATTGCATCAAACCAAATAAGAGAAAATCAAATACGATTTTTTGCAGGCTATTCAGGCTGGGAACCAAGGCAATTAGAAAGGGAAATAGATGAGCAAGCATGGATAGTGACTAACGCTGATGTAAACCAAATTATGAATACCAGGAATGATTCCATGTGGTCAGAAGTACTTAAAAAAATGGGAACTGAATATGCTATTCTAGCCAATTTCCCAGTTGATCCCAGCCTTAATTAAGGAAAAATGAATGGAGGCATTTAAAGCAAATCAAAGGAGGGCTTTTAAGCATTTTTATAATTGGGGAAATTAATTGCCTGAATTTAGATGCTTATGGCTAAGCCTTTTAATTAAAGCAAAAGTTGATTGACAAATTTAAGATTAATTGCTCTATTTTTCAACTGATATAATTTTGAAGGGAAGGGAAATTTAAAAACTAGAGTTTATAGAGAATTAGGGTTTAATTGGGAAGTGGTAGGATAAAATAAATCTAAAAATTTCGAAAATTTTCATAAAGGAAAAAAAAAAGAAAAAAATCGTTTTATATTAACCTTTTCCTTTATTTGCATTGGAATTAATATTTACCACTAGCATTTGAGCTCCTAAAGTAGGAAAAAGTAGGAAAGGAATTTCAAATTATGAGCTAAGGTTAATAAGCAGTTGATTTAATTTTGAAGCAACAGGATGGAAATACCTCTTTTTGCCGAATCCCGCAATCCAACTTATACCGTTTATTGCATTTGTAAGAAACAGTTCATCTGCATTTAATAAATCATCAGGAGAAATTGCACACTCATAGACCTTACGGCCCTGAGAAAGAGCAAGTTCAATAATTGTTTTACGCATTGTTCCGGCAACACACCCCTCTTCCAAGGAAGGGGTATATATTTTTCCGGATGAAACAAGAAAAAAATTAGAAGAAGTTGCTTCTGCGATGTTCCCTAATTCATTTAAAATTAAACAATCATCAAGGTTTTTTTCTATCTTATCCATTGAAGATAGCACAAAAAGCAAGGCATTGTTGGTTTTTAAATTAGAGAGCAAATTCAAGGGTTTTCTGAATTTTTCATAAATATCAATGATTAACCCTGTTTTGTTCAAATTAAAACCATCTGTATACAATGCATTTGCTTCAATTAAATATTCCATTGAATTGTCAATGGGGGCGTAAAATCCTCCTTCTTTTCTAAAAAGTGTAACTCTAACCCTTGCATCGGCTAAAATTCCATTTTTTTTCAGTAACTCTTTAATTTGAATGCTTAAAAATTCTGCTGTAAAAAAAGCAGGTAATTGTATATTTAGAAAAGTCGCATCACGCATTAAACGCTCCACATGGTTGTTCAAAAAACAGATGTTATTTTTAATTACACGAACAGATTCAAAAATCCCATCTCCATATCTGAATGATCTGTTTTTAACTGAAAAAACAGGTTTGTCAGCTGGAATAAGCTCACCATTATACAGGATAAACTGCTGCATAGGCTAAATGAAATTTGCAATTTTATCTAAAAATTCCACAGCAAAGGAAGGCCTTATTGCAATGGTGAAAACAATTCCAAAGATGGCTCCCCAAAAGTGTGCATCGTGGTTGATATTGTCTTTTCCCCTTCGTCCCATATAAAAAGAATATCCTAAATAAATTAATGCCCATATTATTCCAGGAAAACACAAAACTCCATAAAGACATAAATCCCTGACTGGATCAAGCAATACGCTTGAAAATAAAACTGCGGAAACAGCCCCAGAAGCACCAACTGAATTATAATAAATATCATTTTGATGTTTTCTGTAGGTTGGTAGTACTGCGAAAATAATTCCTCCAATATATAGAAGTAGAAAATAAAGTATGCCTTTATCTCCAAAATAAAGATCAAAATAAGATTCTACCACACTTCCAAAAAAATAAAGGACAAGCATGTTAAAAATAAGATGCATCCAGTCTGCATGAAGCAGTGCGTGGGAGAAAAAACGAATCCATTCATTGTTATTCTTAACAAAATAGGGATTGAACTGGTATTTATACATTATATCATGCTTTTGAAAAGCAATGATGGAAACAAGTGCGGTGATAATAATAATTATTAATGTCATGGGTACAAAGGTAAAAATTTGTTGCAGCAACATTAAGCAGTTTCAGGAATAAAGCCAGTTTTTTAATAATTTTTCTCCGAATTCGGTGAGCACAGATTCAGGATGAAATTGAACTCCTTTCACATCAAATTCCTTATGTCTTAGTGCCATAACATTTCCATTTTTATCCCTTGCAAGTACTTCAAGTGCATCCGGAATGTTTTTATCTACAACCCAGGAATGATATCTTCCTGTAAGAAAGGAATTTGGAATGCCATCAAAAATCACATCCTTCTTTTGAACCACTACAGGCAATGAAACCCCGTGCAGGACTTCATCAAGATTAATTAAATTTCCTCCATAAACCTCAGCAATTGCTTGATGGCCAAGGCAAATACCTAATATACTTTTGGTTTTATAAAACCTTTGAATTAAAGGGATCAAAATACCTGCATCAGAGGGTAAACCAGGGCCCGGAGACAAAACAATTTTGTCATAATGCTCGATCTGTTCAAGTTTTATTTTATCATTTCTATGCACATGAACGGTACAATCTGAAATTTTTTCAATAATATGAACAAGATTATAGGTAAAGGAATCATAATTATCTAAAATCAGGATATTCATTAAATTTAGGGCTAAATCAGAAAAAAATCACTTTGGATATTCTATCCTAACATGGTAAATGGTAAGGAGCTTTTTCTTTAGAATTTTTTTTATCACAGTAATGTCTTTAAAAGTAATATCAGCATTTACAAATTGATTGTCGGCAATTTGTGAATTTATTACATTTTCAACAAGCTTATCAATAGATTCTGAATCATAGCTTTTAAGGCTTCTGGAGGCTGCTTCTACAGAATCGGCCATCATTAATACTGCTGTTTCCTTAGAGTAAGGCCTGGGACCGGGATAACGGAATTTTTTTTCATCAATTAATTTATCCGGAAATTGTTTCAAAAATGATTTATAGAAATATTGAACTGTGGAATCACCATGATGGGTTCTGATAAAATCAATGACTTTTTCGGGCAAATTATATTTTTTTGCCTTTTCCACTCCTTTAATCACATGACTGATAATGATTTCAGCACTTTCATCAAAGTTAAGCTCATCATGAGGGTTAATTCCAGAGGTTTGATTCTCAATAAAGTATCTTGGCATATCCATTTTTCCAATATCATGGTATAATGCCGCTGCCCTTACAAGCAATGTGTCCCCCCCAATTTCAAAAGTGGCTTCCTCGGCAAGATTTGCAACTTGAAGGGAATGTTGAAATGTACCGGGAGCACGCATAGCAAGTTCTCTCAAAAGAGGGCTGTTTGTGTCTGATAATTCTATTAAAGTAACATCTGAAATGAAACCAAAAACTTTTTCAAAAAGATAAATTAAAGGATAAGAAAACAAGGTAAGCATAGCACTTATACCGAAATAGCCAAAAAACACAGGATTTACGGTATGAATTTCTCCTTCTTCAATTATTGCAAACCCTAAATAAGTTAAGGAGTAGGATGTGAAAATAATAAAGGAAGTGAAAAACAATTGTGATCGTTTGCTCATATTTACAATGCTAAATACAGCGAAAATACCTGCAAGCAACTGGATAAAGGCAAATTCAAAGCCATTGGGGGCTAAAAAGCCTAAAACAAGACAAGTAACAAGATGGGTAAATAATGCGAGTCGTGTATCATAAAATGCCCTTATTACAATGGGCAAAATCCCAAATGGTAGTGCATATATATTTACAAATTCAAATTTTAAGGATAATGAAGCCATAAATACCATTAGCACTGTAACAAAAAGCAAAAAACCTACTTTCAAATTATCTGCAAGAATATCTTTTCTAAATAAATAAATGAAAAAGTAAATAACCAGCAAAGCCAAGGAAACCAATAACAATTGACCCGATAAAATCAATAAGTAATTATACACTCCTCCTGTTTGAGCCAGATATTCGGTTCGAAAGGATTCAAGCATGAGAAATTTTTCACTATCAATTAATTCTCCCTTGGAAATTATCCGTTCACCCTGTTGTATTTTTCCTCTGATGAGTGAAATCTGCTCCAATTGTTGATTAAGCACTGATTTGGTTGTGTGCTCATCGTAAATAATATTATGGGTAATGATGTTTTCAAGCAAAGAAGTTAATAAACTTCCGTCTATTTTATTTTCCTTTTCTATTTCAAGATGTATAAAATCATAGGCTGTTTGCAGGGTGTGAAACTCCAGGATTTGCTTTTCTTCAGCAACATTATTATTTACAAGTGAAATGTATTCACTGCTTGATTTTCTCTCAATAAAATCATTTACCTCAATAATCCCCCTACTGAATACCTTTATTAAAATTTCATGCCCTTTTTTAAATGTTGCTTGTTTAATTCTCGCATCTTTTTTTTCGTCCTCAAGTGAATTGTAGTTGTATTTTTTATTCCAACTCACGGCAAAATCACGATCGAAAACACGGGAAAGGTTAATGAGTACAGCTGTATCTTTTTGAAAAAACACCTGACTGTTTGCAGTTATTTCTACTTGTTCTTTTTTAATTTCCTCTTCCGTTTTTTTAATGGCAAAATCGAAAGAGGCAATCAAATCCTGGTGAAGCCATGGTTTACCCTTAGTGAACTCATATCTGAATTTACCTTCTTTTGGAAAAACCGAAACAATTAAAATTACTGAAATCAGGAAGATGAAGCCTTTGAAAATTTCATCGTGTTTGTCCCTGAAAAAGGCTAAAATATTTTTCATTGATAGTGATAACGCTGCTAAATTACATAATATTTAATATTTAGCGGGGGATTAGTTAAAAGAAGTCGGATATAAAGGAAACAGAAATGCCAAATAAAATACCGAAAACTAAATTACAGGGAAAGATTGTAATAGTTTGTAATTTATTGTATAAACAATCAGGAATAGGAATAATTGTTCTGGTGTTAATAATAAATAATTGATATTTTTGCACGTTTTATATAAAGTAATTAATCCTAAAATCAATTTGAAAATGAAAGAAGTTTATATAGTTTCAGCAGTTAGGACTCCATTAGGAAGTTTCGGAGGTAGTTTAGCAGGAGTATCTGCAACAAAATTAGGTGCTGCAGCAATTAAAGGGGCTTTGGAAAAAGCAGGTTTAGATGCAAAGGAAGTTGATGAAGTTTTCATGGGTAATGTACTTCAGGCGAATTTAGGTCAGGCGCCAGCCCGACAGGCCGCAATTTTTGCTGGTTTAGGAAATAATGTACCGTGTACAACAATAAATAAAGTATGTGCTTCAGGAATGAAAGCTATTATGTTAGGTGCTCAATCAATAATGACTTGCGACAATAAGGTGGTAATTGCAGGTGGAATGGAAAACATGTCACAGGTTCCTTATTACCTTGATAATGCACGTACGGGATATAGATTGGGGAATGGTTCTGTAATAGATGGGCTTGTGAAGGATGGTTTAACGGATGTTTACAACAATTACCACATGGGTAATGCTGCTGAACTTTGTGCTAAAGAATGCAATATTTCAAGGCAAGACCAGGATGAATATGCAATTGAATCCTACAAACGATCCGCTGCTGCATGGAAAGAAGGAAAATTCAAGGATGAAATTGTTCCTGTTGAAATTCCACAAAAAAAGGGTGAACCCATTATTTTTGAAGAAGATGAAGAATATAAAAATGTTAAATTCGAAAAAATTCCAGAATTAAAACCTGTATTTGTAAAAGATGGAACTGTAACGGCAGCTAATGCATCAACAATTAATGATGGCGCTGCAGCATTGGTTTTAATGAGCAAAGAAAGAGCTGAAGAATTAGGAATTAAACCTTTAGCTGTAATCAGAGGATTTGCTGATGCAGCACAAGCTCCCGAATGGTTTACAACTGCCCCGGCAAAGGCGCTTCCTATAGCAGTAAAAAAAGCAGGTATCAATATGAATGATATCAGTTATTTTGAGCTTAATGAAGCATTTTCGGTGGTAGGGCTTGTAAATGTAAAAGAGCTTAATTTGGATAAATCAAAAGTAAATGTGAATGGAGGAGCTGTTTCATTGGGACATCCACTTGGATGCTCTGGTGCAAGGATAATTGTTACTTTGATAAATGTATTGAAACAAAATAACGGAAAATATGGCGCAGCCGGAATATGCAATGGCGGTGGAGGAGCAAGTGCTATGGTTATTGAAAGATTATAATTTTCAGTGCTTTTCTGTTAACACTTCAATTAATATTTCAAAAAAATGAAATTCGGAATTTGCAATTTGGGTATTGTCCCTTGCCGGGCAGAACCATCTGATAAAAGTGAGATGGTTACCCAATTGCTTTTCGGTGAACATTTCCAAGTGATTTCTGAACATAAAAGCTGGTCGGAAATATCAATTGCTTTTGACAATTACAAGGCATGGATTGATAACAAACAGTTTCTGCCCATTTCAGAGGATACTTACAATGAATTGAATGAAATACCTCCTGCTCTTACCTTTGACCTTGTTCAGGTTGTGTTAAATACTCAAAGCGGTGCAATTACGCCTGTTGTAATTGGAAGCTCATTACCCTTGTTCAATGGTGAATCCTGTAACCTTCAGGGTTATGAGTATGCCTACGAAGGACAGCACATTCGCCCTTCACAATTAACAGGAAGGCTGAAATTAATTGAAATAGCCTATACCTACCTGAATTCCCCATATCTATGGGGCGGACGCACTCCTTTTGGAATTGACTGTTCCGGCTTCACTCAGATTTGTTATAAATTAAGCGGTTTTTCAATTCCACGTGATGCTTTTCAACAGGCAGAAATGGGTGAAACCTTAAGCTTTGTTGAAGAATCTCAGCAAGGAGATCTGGCATTTTTTGATAATGCTGATGGTAAAATAGTTCATGTTGGTATTGTTTTAAATAACAATCAAATCATACATGCTTCAGGCAGGGTTAGAATTGACAAGTTTGATCATTATGGAATTTACAATACCGAATCAGGAAGTTATAGCCATAACTTAAGATTACTCAAAAGGCTAATAGAATAATAAATATTGATTTTAAATTCTCATGCCGATAATACAAATATCGTCCACTTGTTCTAATTCACCTTTCCAATCTTCAAAAACTTTATTGAGTTTTTCTTTTTGATCTTCCATTGATTTTGAATGAATTTTCAAAAGTAAATCCTTTAATTGGGATGGTTTAAACTTTTTTCCTTTGTCTCCACCGAATTGATCATGAAATCCATCTGTTATAAGATAGAAACTACTGTTCTTTTTGAGTTTGATAACATTATTGGTAAAGGGTATATAACCAGGATGATAACCAATAGGTTGCTTGTTAGGCTTAATTTCTCTTAATTCAGTATTTGAATTATTGTTGATGATTGATCCTTCACTGTTCAGCTCTGCTGGTTTTTCATTTATTATCCATATTGGATTGTTTGCTCCAGCCCACTGAAGTTCATGTGTTAAAAGGTTTAAACATACTATTGAAATGTCCATACCATCTTTATTTTCTCCTTCCTTTCCGGATTGTTTGAGTTCTTTTACTATCTTTTCTCTTAATTTGTCAAGTATTGATGCTGGCGATAAAAGTTTTTCAGAACTTGTAATTTCGTTTAAAAAGGCGATACCAAGCATGCTCATCATTGCACCTGGTACTCCATGTCCTGTACAATCAGCAACTGCAATATACAAACTCTCCTTCTTTTCCAATGACCAGTAAAAATCGCCAGAAATAACATCTTTGGGTTTGTACAAAATAAAATGCGAAGGAAGCGCTTTTGATACATGTTCAGTTTCCTTAAGCAAGGCTTCCTGAATGCGTTTTGCATAATTTATACTATCTGTTATTTCCTTATGCCTGTGTTCAATTTCTTCTTTTTGAGAAGTAATTAATGAATTTGATTTCTGTTTTGATCTGTAGCTTCTAAATAAAACCAATGCCAACACAAGCATAAAGGAAAAACCCAGTGCACCTGCAAAAGTATAAACCTCTTGTTTTTTAATTTCCTCCTGGTGTTTAATTTCATTAATACTGACTTGTTCACTATGTTGTAAGCTATCTTTCATTTTCATTTTATCATACTCATATTTTGCTTCATGTCGGTTGATGCTTTTCTGGGTTTCAGTATTTAATAAGGTATCTGACAAAGATTTGAAAAGTTCAAAATATTCAAGTGCTTCCTTATATCTGCCAAGTTCTTTGTAAGCATCTACCAAATGTCCACTGACCTCCAAAATTTCAGTTTTTGAATTTATTTCATCCGCAATGACTTTAGCTTCCAGGAAATGATTTAATGCTTTTAATGGTTTATTTTCAAGGAGGTACACATTTCCCAAACCTGTGTGATTATAAATTAAACTTACTCTATCCCCTATTGATTTATGCATTTCATATGCCTTTAATTGATAGAATTTTGCAGAATCAAGAATATCGTTTTTGGAAAATGTTTTGTTTTCTGGTTTATCCAAAAACAGTGCAGAATAATTCTTGTAATAACGAATATAGCATGCACCTATATTGGTATAAAAAGAAGCTATATCTTTTTTATTTCCTGCTTTTTCTTCAATAATAAGGCCTTTATTGTAATATTCCATGGCCATTTCAAACTCCCCCTTGTCAATATAGGTTAAACCAATGTTATTTAAGGTTTTGCTAACGTTTTTAAAATCCTTTATTGACTCATAAATGTTTAAACTTTTCATATAATATTCCAAAGCCTGTTCACTATTTTTTTGGCCATGAAAAAGCAAACCAATGTTGTTGTATGTTCCGGCAACACCTTTTTGATTACCAGTTTCTTCACATATAGCCAGGCTCTTCATACTGAATTCTATAGCCAATTCCAATAGCCCCTGCTTTTTGTATATAATACTAATATTATTGTAAGATGCTGCCATGCCTTCTTTATCTTCAAGGGCTTCTTTAATTTGTATACTTTTTAAATTGTATTCTATGGCCTGTTCATACCTTCCCTGGTTTCTATGAATTAAAGCAATATTATTAAAAGAGCTTGCAATTCCTTTTTTATCCCCGTTTTCTTCTCGAATTTTCAAGCTTTTTAAGTAATATCCCAAAGCCTCATCCAGGTCTCCCTGGTAATGGAAGGTAGTACCAATGCAATTTAAAGCCTCACCAATTCCTTTTTTATAGGTTATTTCATTGCTCTTATCAATGGCCAATAATGCCATTTTTTTTCCATTCTCATAGTCTCCTTTTTTAATGTATTCAATGGAAAGTTCATTCAAGGCATTAATTTTATTGGTATCTGAAAGGCAAGGTTTAGGACAATTATTAACACCATTATTGATTACCCGCTCCAGAGAATCTATTAAATTGTTTTGAGCAATTGTATTGGGAACCGTAATTGTGATTTGGAAAAGCAGAAGAAAATAAACAGGTATTAATTTCATATGTATATAATTTGTTTTTTAATTGACATATGGTATAGCCAGGTTATCTTCATTAGTGTTTGTGCACTGTTCGGTGCATGGCTATTTCATATGTATATAATTTGTTTTTTAATTGACATATGGTATAGCCAGGTTATCTTCATTAGTGTTTGTGCACTGTTCGGTGCATGGCTATTTCATATGTATATAATTTGTTTTTTAA
>JACCXN010000006.1 GCA_013696965.1 Bacteroidota bacterium
TAAAATAGCACTCAATTCTTCTTTTTGACTTCTAGATGAATATGATTACTCATTATTACCCATGCATATATTTCAAGGCCTTTGTTTTTCTGACAGTAAAGCCAGATTTGTGATTATTATATCCCCTATATTTTTGTCGGGTAAATATATCTACCCATTCTACAACTTGTAGCGTTACAAAATGCAACATGTTTTGCTCTTTTATTTGATATCCTGTTGGCATCTTTTTTTATTTCAAAGATACAATTATTCAATTTGGCATTGTCCGGCAAGATGCCGGTTAAAAAAAGCGTAGCGGGACGCTACGCTTAACGCTCCATATTAATGTTTTGATACGCTACGCTGAACAGGGCAGACAGGCATAATGAAAAAATAAAAGTTTTTATAAAAGCGAATGTATAACAATAAACTTTTACTTTCTCAATTGATGTTAAAAATAATACGACAAAAATCATTGTTTTGCCTATTAATTTCATTGAATGTTAAGTCAGTTCTATATTTCAAAACCTTTTATATTCTTATCCTCCAACTCGGGAGATCAATAAAATCAAAACAGTTTCTGAATTATTGCTGTCCGGTAAAAGTTGTTTCGATTCCTCGCTACACTCGGATGACAGGCATTCAAAGAGTTTTAGCTTTGGGAGGGGGTAGGGTGGCGGCAAAGTCATTCCGAATGAACACAGTGTAGTGGTGAATCTTTTCTTTTTTACCGGACATTAATGTTTCTGAATAGTATTGCCTGAAAAGAAAAAAGAAAAACATTAATTTGAATAAAATCGGTTTTTGCATTAAATTCGTTACCCCCTAACATGGAATTGGTTCAAAAAACCAAGCCTGGATGAAAAGTAAAAGCTATGAAATGTTTATTGCCCTTTGTATTTTTCCTTCCCTTTTTTGTTCATTCAATAAACGCCCAATCCTTTGTTTCAGGAGTAATATCAGATAAAAAAACAGGGGAAAGACTGCCATATGCCACTGTTGTTATAAAAAATAATTTAACTGGCGCTAGCAGCAACCAAAATGGTGAATTCGACATTTTAATTCCTGCTGATATTAAGGGAGATTCTTTAATTGTGAGTTATTTGGGTTATCACAATTTTGTGCTTTTTTTAAACCAGGTTAAAAGCCCTCTTTTAATAAAAATGGAACCCCAAAGTTTTGGCCTCAATGAATTTATAGTTAGGCCTCAGCCACCAACTCACTACATTAAACTCGCCTTGTCTAAAGTAGAGCAGAATTATCCCTCAAAACCTTTTCAGACTGAATCCTACTATAGGGAGGAAGTTCTGGAGAATAAAAAATTCATTAAGGATACCGAAGCCATATTTCATACATATTATCCCAACTACCAGGATACCGTTTCCAATCAGCATCAGCTGATTTTACATCGGCAGGGAGATACAAAATCCATAGATTTTTTGCAGGACATGGTTGAAAAAAAAAGAGCGAAAAAGAAGAAGGAAGCCCAAAAGAAAGGGGAAGAAATTAAGGAAAATGAAGAAAAAGGGATAAACATTAATTTCGGTGGCCCGGAAACAATCCTTAAAATGGATTTCATAAAAGACAAATTACCATTTTTAGATAGTTTGCAGTTTAAAAAATTCAATTATGCATTTGGTGGTGTTTCAGCTTATCAGGAAAAGGAACTTTTAATTATTGATTTTGAAAGTAAAAGAGTTGTTGAGCATGAAAAACAAAAAGGAAAGATTTTTTTGGATGCCGATTCTTATGCTATAGTTTCAATTGAATACCATTCTGATTTTGTTGTTCCACTTGCCGTTAGGCCGCTTCTTTTTATGATGGGATATGAAATAATAGATCCTGTAATGGAAAAAAAATTCAGTTTTTATGAAAACAGTGGAAAATGGTATCCTAAACATTTTCAGTGGAACATGAATGCACAATTAATAAAAAAACACATGTTCAAAAAAAATGAAAATTCAACATTTACTATTGAACAGGTATTGTCCATCAATAAAATTAATACGGATAAAATAGTTCCAATTCCTGAAAAAAAGAGGTTTAATACAGCATTGAAATTTGAAGAACAGGTACATAATGACAAACATGCAACATGGTCAGGGGTTAATATTAGATAACTTGTAAAATTGAAATCCCAGGGGTTTCAATCCTTGCATTAAAAAAACCAAATAGTGAATTAATATTGGTTTCACCCATAAAGAAAAATCACAAGAGCAAAGCAAAGCTCACTACCAATCCATGCTCTAAATCTCTTTCTAACGAATTACGGGAAGTGTAAATAAAAACATACCCCCCTTCAACCCTGAAATTACCTCTTCTGAAAACTAAAGAGGTTCCACTGCGGTTTTCTCCAAAAGTCAACTGATTTTTAGATGGCCAGGTCTCAAAAAAAACCTCATCGTATAAATTTAACCCTAAATTTTCCATAAACCGATATTGGAACTGTATCCTACTCCTTGCTCTTCCCCTTTGAATCAAATCATTTTTCTGAAAAAAAAGCCTGTATTCATACCCTCCCCTTAACTGGAATCTGCATTTTTCAATCCTTTTTAAAAGCTCTCCCTGCACTGCAAAACGCAATTCGTTTCTTACGGGGATTGCAATATCCTCAGGTTTTCCCAATAAAGGCCATTTTCTAAAATACGAAATTGGATTTACAATAAATTCATAACGGTCCTCCTGAGTATGTCTTAATCCAACTCGTAGGCTTTGAAGATAAAGATTACTGAATATATTCAAACTTTCATTGCTTAAATTGCTTTGCCTTCTGTGTTGGTATTCTAGGGTAATTGCTTTTTTTGCAGAAATATTTTTTTCAATACTTGTAGCCCCACGAAATGTATTGTGCGAATAAGTTTGAGAAATGACGGAATAAGAATTTAATAGAATTAGAAATAAAAGTAGTTTCAAGCTTCTCAATGATTCTTTTTCCTTTTCAGCAGATCCCCAAAAATAGGAGAAGGAAATGCTGACAATAGTTGCAAAAGAAAAAGATGGATTCAAAGCTATATATTTTGCTTAAATATAAGTAAAATCTATAGCTCCCTTGCTTAGTATAAACAGGAAATAAAACAATTAATTTAATATAAGCTCATAATTCCATTAATCAATTTATTTTACCTTCTATCAAAAAAACGGATCAAAACAATTTTATTAGTTTTACTTTGAACCTAAATAATTTAATCTGAATTAAAATGAAAAAACTTCTACTATTCTTTTGTTCAATTCTCCTTTTTGTTAATTTTAGTAATGCTCAAATTGAAAAGTGTGCAACTATGCACGTTTTAGAGCAGCACAAGCAGCAAAACTCTCCCTATATAAAGCAAATGGAAGATATAAATGTGCAGGCTCAAAGATGGATAAATGCAAATGAAAACAATTTGAATTTTGACATCAAAGGCCGTATGTTGTCTATTCCTGTTGTAGTGCATGTTTTGTTTCATCAAAATGATTCAGCAAATCAAAACCTTCAATACCCAATAATTCAGTCTCAAATAGATGTTTTAAATGAAGATTTTAGAAGGTTTAATCCCGATACCACTCAAACAAGGGCTGTATTTAATCAAATAACAGCCGATGCAGGAATTCAATTCTGCCTTGCAAGCAAAGATCCTAATGGAAATGCAACAGATGGAATTACACGCACAAAAGTCACAAAAAGCTTTAATCCCTTTACAGCAATGGATCATATGAAATCAGCAGCTACCGGAGGAAAAGATCCATGGCCATCGGATAAATACCTCAACCTTTGGGTTTGTGATATGTCCTTTGCTGGCTTCGTTTTTGTTCTGGGTTATGCTCAATTCCCAGGGGATAATCCACTTACAGATGGTGTAGTAATTCAATACCAACATTTTGGAAGAACCAATAATCCAACAGCGGCCCCGGCAAATTTAGGACGTACTGCAACTCATGAAGTTGGCCATTGGCTTGGCTTAAGGCATATATGGGGAGATGCAGATAATTGTATTGCAACAGATTTTGTACACGATACCCCAAATCAATTAAAGGCATCTTCTTCTGATTGTAATAAAACTTTAAATACATGTGTTGACTCTTTAGTAGATCTTCCGGATATGGTAGAAAATTATATGGATTATTCTTCTGACATATGTATGAATTCATTTACAAAGGGCCAGTCACAAAGAATGTGGAGTCAGCTATTTGCTCATCGCATGGGTTTATTTACTTCTGATGGCTGCGGGGGGCAAGAACTCCAGGTAATGCCTGACTTAAAAAACATACTTTGCTTTAACAACTGCGATGGTGAAATAAGCCTTGATGTTTATGGTGGTACACCTCCATACTCTTATTCCTGGTCGCATGTAAGCTTTTCTTCTCCAACAGTTAGTGGACTTTGCCAAGGTAGTTATACGGTTACCATTACGGATTCGGATGCAGCTTCATCTCAAATTACTTTTAACTTAAATGATCCCCAAACTCTGGTTGCTAATTTAGTTGGAAATCAGGACATATCTTGTGATAATTGTGAAGACGGTTCAATACAGACCCAGGTAGGGGGAGGCACAGGTAATTATTCATATTCATGGAATACAAACCCTGTACAAACAACAGCTAACGCAAACAATCTTGCTCCTGGGGTTTATTCTGTTGTTGTTTCAGATGGTTGCCAAACAATAACACTTACCGATAGCGTTGTTAATCCTTTTGTTGGAATTAACAAAAACAGGTACAATGCACTTAAGGTTTTTCCAAACCCTTCAACTGGAGTTGTTTATATAGAAAATGCAGGATTACAACCCTTAACAGTTAGTGTAATAAATTTAATGGGTGAAACTGTTTTTTCAAGTGATTATACAGGTACTGAAGAAAAAATCACGATTGATTTAACTGGTAAAGTATCTGGGATTTATTTTGTTAAATTTAATTCAAAAGATCAGGTGATGGTCAAAAAAGTAACTCTTTCTTTAAACCATTAAAAAAACCACATTGCATTTTGTACGCAATAATTAACACAACAATAAAGAAATGCCAGGTTTTTTTAATCTGGCATTTCTTTATTAAATAAGTGGCATTTCTTTAAAAACCCTTTTTTTATCTTGCATTTTTTTGTGGATGAAATCAGGCCAGGTGGAATTGTCTTCTGCATCATAAATTCTAACCTGTTGTCCTTGTTCAGGTTTTAGTAAATCTGAGGTTTTACATTTAAGAATTTCCGCGGCTGTTTGTACCCCTGAATTACTTGCACCTGCAACTCCATGCGATAGTACACTAGCTCCACATAAATAAAGATTTTCTATTTCAGATTTTTTACCAAATGAAAAAGGACCTGTCTGCCAAAAGTTTTTTTCAGTTCCATACACATTGCCCTTTGTTGAATTTATATAAAACTGGTTAGTCTTAGGAGTTCCCAATTCCATTTGAACAATATGATTTCTTACCTCGGGCAAAACTTTTTCTAAACTGTTTAGTAATTTCTCACAAATTCGCTCTTTGTATTTTAAATATTCAGGATTTTGATAATCCCCGGAACTATTAAAATCTTTGAATGACTCAAAGTCTATAAAGGTAACCACCTCTAAATTATGATACCGGTTGTTAAAACTTGCAGGATCTTTCATTGTGGTGCAACTAATAAAAAGAGCAGGAAATTCATCATCAGATAAAATATCGGTGGAGGACATAGCTTTAAAGGTCTCATCCATATCCTGATTGCGTATCATCCAGATATTTCCGGAATCCATTCCAGCCTTGGCCACATCCATATCTACGGTTAAAAATAAAATAAGTGAGGTAACAGAATATCTTGTTTTAGATAGTTTATCCTTTAGTTTAGCACTTAAATTTTCTTTTCCAACCATTTGCATATAAGTGTTTTCAGGATCCGCATTGGAAACAACCCTCTTTGCCCTTATTTGTTCTCCATTTTCCAGCTCTACACCAATTGCCTTGTTGTTTTCCAATAAAATTCTCTTCACCCCGACTCCTGTCCTTATTTCCCCTCCGTGTTTTTTTATTTTACTGGTCATAGCCTTTACAATGGCTCCTCCACCTCCCATAGGATAAAAACCCCCTTCAAAATAATGGTCCATTACTGCACAATGCAAAGGAAAACTGGCCTTTGAAGGAGGCAAACCATGATCACCACATTGTATGTTGAGTACAAGTTTTAATACTGGGTCTTTAATGTGCCAATCTATAACCTTTTTAAGATTAAACAAACCAAATTTACCAAGTTGTGCGGTGCGAAAAGGAATAGTTACATTATCCCAAAAACCATCCATTTTAGGGATTAGTTGTAATTGCCTGCTAACAGATCGTACTACTTTAAGGTATTTTTTAAGTCCTTTTTTCTCCTCAGGAAAAAGTTCAGATAAATGCTCATATAGACTATTTAATCCCGCGGGCATATTAATTTTTTGATCCCCTATCCAACAATGTTCATAAGCTTTTGGATTCATCCTAAAAAACACAAGATCATTTGCAATTCCTAAAGCTTCGTATAATGTGCTTGTTGACTCACCTTTTTCCATTAAGCCTATATAATGAACTCCAGGGCTAAATCGATGTCCATTGAGGTAAAAGCTGTGACACCAACCCCCTGGAACATAATGTTTTTCTATTACTACAACTTTCTGCCCTGCCTTAGCAAGACAAAGGGCAGCAGATAATCCCCCTGCGCCTGAACCTATTATAATAGTATCTAAGTCCTTCATTTGTTTTTAAAAGTGGAAGGTAAATAATTATTTTAGAATCCAGGTATTTAAAAATCACAAAATGAGCTGTTTTAATACATATAAAATCATTGCTTCATTTGCAATGGCCTAATATTATCACAAATGGATTTATTAAATTTCCATGAAGTTTTATTCAAAAACACAATACACACAATAAAGGTTTCACACATTTGTTATTTAGCAGTGATTTTATCACTTCAAAAAAAGGACTAAGGTTATTAACAATTTAATTGTGGATAAAATTTGTTGGAATTAAAAAATAGTTTTAACTTCGCAGCCCCTTTTTAAGGTAAAGTATATTTAATTAATCAAATAATCAGTATATAAATTGGACGCTTTAAGTTATAAAACAGTTTCAGCAAATAAGGAAACAACCCGTAAAGAATGGGTGTTAATTGATGCTGAAGGCCAGGTATTAGGTAGGTTGGCCTCAAAGGTTGCTAAAATCATCAGAGGTAAGCACAGGCCGGATTTCACTCCTCACATTGATGGTGGAGACAATGTAATCATCATTAATGCAGAAAAGGTTGTTTTAACAGGAAACAAAACCCAGGAAAAAGTATATATTCGTCATACAGGTTATCCTGGCGGACAAAGATTTACAACTCCAAAAGAACTTCTTGGAAAAAAACCTGCAGAGGTTATCAATAAAGCTGTTAAAGGAATGTTGCCTAAGGGCCGTCTTGGAAGAGCTATTAATGGAAATCTGCATGTTTTCGCAGGAGCTGTACACAATCATGAAGCACAACAACCAAAAACTATCAATCTAAATTCAATTAAATAATAATATGGAAGTAATTAATGCTACCGGCCGTAGAAAAACAGCAGTTGCCCGCGCTTATTTAAAAAAGGGAAAAGGAACTATTACAGTTAACAAAAAAGATTATAAAGAATATTTCCCTACAGGTATTCTACAAGCTGCAATAAATCAGCCATTAATCCTTACTTCGAATGCAGATCAATATGACATTACCGCAAATCTTGATGGTGGTGGAATAACCGGACAGGCAGAAGCTTTAAGGTTAGCAATTTCAAAAGCTTTATGTGAAATTAATCCTGAAAACAGAATTACACTTAAGCCTTTTGGTTTATTAACACGTGACCCTAGAATGGTTGAACGTAAGAAATTCGGACAGAAAAAAGCCCGTAAAAGATTCCAGTTCAGCAAGCGTTAAGAGTTTAATATCTAAATTGTTGAGACCATTGATTGTTACAATCAAGCTACTCAGTAATTGCCTTTTTACAGAACATAAACTAATTTAAAAAAACAACAAATGTCAAGAGTAACCTACAAAGAATTATTAGAGTCTGGAGTTCATTTCGGACATCTTAAGAGAAAATGGAATCCAAACATGGCTCCTTATATTTTTATGGAGAAAAATGGAATTCATATTATCGACTTAAATAAAACTGTCGCTAAATTGGATGAGGCAGCTAATGCTTTAAAGCAAATTGCCAAATCAGGTAAAAAAATATTATTTGTTGCTACAAAAAAGCAGGCAAAGGATATTGTTGCCGACAAAGCCAAAAACCTTAACATGCCTTATGTAACAGAAAGATGGCCAGGCGGAATGCTTACCAATTTTGCTACAATTAGAAAAGCCATAAAGAAAATGTCTTCCATTGATAGAATGGTACTTGACGGAACTTTTGAAAATATTTCTAAAAAAGAAAGATTGCAAATTACTCGTCAAAGACAAAAACTGGAAACTAACTTAGGTAGTATTACTGACCTTACAAGGCTTCCTGCTGCTATTTTTATTGTTGATATCAATAAAGAACATATCGCGGTTGCCGAGGCAAAAAAATTAAACATACCTACTTTTGGAATTGTAGATACTAATTCTGATCCTAGAGCTGTTGATTTTGCTATTCCTGCTAATGATGATTCTTCTCAGTCAGTTAATCTTGTTCTTCAAATAATTTCTAAAGCTATTGAAGAAGGTCTTTCTGAAAGAAAGCACGATAAAGAAACTATGGAAGAAGAAAAAGCAGGAAAACCTGTTGAAGAAGTGATGAAAGAAAACAGGGCTGCAGCAAAAGCTGAAGATAATGTTGAGGATGCTACAGAAGAAGAGGGTTCTGAAAAAAAGAAGATTGCAAAATCTCCTTCTAAAGAAGATTCTGGAAAAAGACCAACAACTAAAAAGCCAATTGCTAAATCAAAAGCAAAATAATTTTAATTAAAATTAAGCATTCAAATGACTACAACTATAACAGCCGCAGACGTAAATAAATTAAGAACCATGACCGGCGCTGGTATGATGGACTGCAAGAAAGCTTTGGTTGAAGCCAATGGTGATTTTGAAGCAGCCATTGACAACCTTAGGAAAAAAGGGCAGAAAGTTGCTGCAAACAGAAGTGAAAGAGATGCCACAGAGGGTGTGGTTGTTGCTAAAACAGCCCAGGGAAACAAAAAAGGAGTATTGCTTGTTGTAAATTGCGAAACTGATTTCGTTGCTAAAAACCAGGAATTTTCTGATTTTGTTTATAAACTTGCTGATATTGCAATTGAAAGAAAGCCAATCAACATCGAAGAATTTAAAAATCTTCAATATGATGATAAGCTTTCTGTAAATGATAAGCTTATTGAATTAATGGGTAAAATTGGTGAAAAAATTGACCTTTCTGCCTATGAAATAATTGAAGCTGAAAAAGTTGTTGCATACAATCACCCTGGAAACAAACTTGCTACTATCGTAGGTTTTTCTAAATCAGGCGAGAGCATTGAACAAGTTGCAAAACAAGTAGCTATGCAGGTTGCTGCTATGGCCCCTGTTGCTTTAGATAAAGATGCGGTTGATGCAAAAACCATTGAAAGAGAAATTGAAATTGCAAAAGAACTTGCACGTCAAGAAGGGAAACCAGAGGACATGCTTGAGAAAATTGCAGTAGGTAGATTAAACAAATTTTTTAAAGAGTCAACCTTGTTAAATCAGGAATCTATAATCGATAACAAAAAAACGGTGAGTCAATACCTGAAAGATATTGATAAAGATTTAACTGTTACCGGATTCAAACGGATCTCACTCGGTTAATATTTTTTTTTTAAAAGAGTCCTATTTAGGACTCTTTTTTTTGCCTTTATTTTTAATTTTAGCCCCAAGCATTTATATATATTCCCATGAAGTATAAAAGAATCCTACTCAAACTTAGCGGTGAATCCTTAATGGGAAACAAGCAATTTGGTATTGATCATACACGGTTAAGCCAGTATGCAAGTGAAATTAAAGAATTATCAGATAAAGGGGTAGAGGTGGGAATTGTTATTGGAGGAGGTAATATTTTCAGAGGAATACAGGCCGAAGAAGGAGGTATGGACAGAGTGCAGGGAGATTACATGGGAATGTTGGCCACTGTGATTAACAGCATGGCACTTCAGGCTGCACTTGAAGCTTTACAAGTAAATACACGGCTTTTATCGGCAATTAAAATGGAGCAAATTTGTGAACCTTTTATCCGCAGAAGAGCCGTAAGGCACCTGGAAAAAGGACGTGTTGTGATTTTTGGTGCAGGTACGGGAAATCCATATTTTACCACTGATACAGCAGCTTCGCTCAGAGCAATTGAAATTGAGGCAGATGTGATTTTAAAGGGCACCAGGGTGGATGGAATTTATAACTCCGACCCTGAGAAAAACAGCGATGCTGTTAAATACGAAACTATTACTTTTTCTGAAGTCTATGCAAAAGGCCTTAATGTAATGGATCTTACTGCTTTTACTTTATGCAATGAAAATAAGGTTCCTATTATTGTTTTTAACATGAACAAGCCTGGAAATTTGTATAAAATTGCCTTAGGAGAAAAGGTAGGAACTTTGGTTGAATTTTAATGAATAATCCCTAATTAAAGATAAATATTGATGGAAGAAGAAGTTAGTTTTATTTTGGAACATGCCAAAGAGCAAATGCAAAAAGCATTATTGCATCTTGATGCTGAATTGTTAAAGATAAGAGCAGGA
Source organism: Bacteroidota bacterium (assembly GCA_013696965.1). Classification (NCBI taxonomy): domain Bacteria; kingdom Pseudomonadati; phylum Bacteroidota; species Bacteroidota bacterium. Next base: position 10,642 of record JACCXN010000006.1, read on the forward strand.
AAAGCCAGTCCACAAATGCTTGAAGGTGTTTTTGTAGATTATTATGGCGCTAACACACCCCTTAGCAATGTTGCCAATGTAAATACATCTGATGCAAGAACGCTTGTAATTCAACCTTGGGAAAAGGCAATGTTACACCCCATTGAAAAAGCCATTGCTGCTGCCAATTTAGGCTTAAATCCACAAAATGACGGAAATCTAATTCGAATTAATGTCCCTTTACTAACCGAAGATCGTAGAAAAGACCTGGTAAAACAATCAAAGGCTGAAGCAGAAAATGCTAAAGTAAGTATCCGAAATATTCGTAGGGAGGCAAATGAATCCATTAAAAAAGCCCAAAAAGAGGGCTTGCCCGAAGATATGGCCAAAGACGCAGAAGCCAAAATACAACTCTTTACCGATTCTCATAGCACTAAAATAGATGAAAAGCTGGATGTGAAAGAAAAGGAAATTATGACGGTTTAATTTTTTTCTGATCTGAAGTTAATGTACGACTGAAAAAAATCATATATAAAAAAGAGGCTGTTTTATTTAACAGCCTCTTTTTTTGTCCTAAATCATATTTATTTTTAGAATTTCAAACCACTCATGAATAAAATCATTAAAGAATTCAGTGAGGTATCAGTAATTGTTTTTTGGCTGTTGTTTATTTGATTGTTAGTATCGAAATAAGAATAATAGCCTTCTGAGGTAATCCTACCAAGCATTTAGGAGAAATAGCTTAATTAAGAAAGAATTAGTAGTATATCAAAGGGCTTGCACTTTAAACAATCCACTTTGCCTAGAATGGTAATGCAAAAAAAGCTTTGATGATTATTCGAAATTAATAAGCACCTGGTTTTTCTCAACGGCTTGCTTTTGTTCAACATTTACTTTTTTAACTATTCCATCTGCCGGTGATTTTAAAATGTTTTCCATTTTCATAGCTTCTAATACCATTACAGGATCACCTTTTTGAACTTCCTGACCAGGCGATACCAATATTTCAAGAACAAGGCCAGGCATTGGAGCCTTTATTTCATTTATTTTGCCAGCTCCCGCAATTTGCATTCCCATGCTTTTTAAGAGATCATCATATTTGTTTTTTATTGCCAACTGGTATTTATTCCCGTTTACTTTTATTGTAAAACACTTTTCCTGATAATCTGCGCTGATTATTTCTACATTATATGATTTATTGTTTCTCAAAATATGGTAATTGCCTTCTTTTACCTTTAATAAATCAAGTGTAAAATTATCTTCATTAATTATTCCTGAAGTTCCGGATGGTGTTATTTCAACCAAGTGTTCTTTTTTATCGTTTATTTTTATCTTAAGCATAACACAAAATTATGCTTTTAAATAATATAAATACCTTCTATCATAAATTTTAGACTTAAAAATACTAAAATACTTATATTAGCGTCCCAATATCAAAGTATGAGAAAAATAGCCTTATTAACAGCAACAGTTGCATTGATTGCTTCTTGCACATCCTTAAAAAATTCAGGTACCAGTATTACACCTGTAGTTCTTGATACTATAAATGGTGTAATCCCAGAACCAGCAAGAGCGCATTATAATGAATCCAGAAAAAGAATTTTTGATCTGATACATACAAAACTTGAAGTAGAATTTGACTACGATAAGGCAAGGTTAAATGGCAATGCTACTTTAACCTTAAGTCCATATTTTTATTCAACTAACACTTTAGAACTTGATGCAAAAGGTTTTGATATTAAATCAGTTGATTTGGAAGATGCAAAAAAAAATCACAGTGTCCTAAATCATAATTATGATGGAGAAAAATTAAAAATTAGTCTTGACAGAGAATACAGCAGGAAAGACACTTTTAATATAGTAATTAAATATACTGCCAAACCAAATGAAAGAGTAACTGGTGGTAGCGAGGCAATAACCTCTGATAAGGGTTTGTATTTTATAAATCCCGATGGAAAAGATCCTGAAAAACCAATTCAGATATGGACACAGGGTGAAACAGAGGCAAATTCAGCCTGGTTTCCAACAATAGATGCTCCAAACGAGAGAATGACCCAGGATTTATACATTACCGTACAAAATAAATATGTTACCCTTTCAAATGGCACATTAATGTTTTCATTGAATAATGGTGATGGCACAAGAACTGACAATTGGAAACAAAATCTACCCCACGCTCCTTATTTAACAATGATGGCAATAGGAGAATATGCTGTTGTAAAAGATAAATGGAAAAATATGGATGTTCATTACTACGTAGAAAAGGAATATGAACCCTATGCACGAAGTATTTTTGGAAATACCCCTGAAATGCTTGAATTTTATTCCAATGTTTTAGGCGTAAATTATCCCTGGGACAAATACCATCAAGTAGTTGTTAGAGATTATGTTTCTGGCGCAATGGAAAACACGGGGGCTGTAATTTTTGGTGATTTTATGCACAAAAACAACCGTGAATTACTGGATGGTGATAATGAAAGTATTGTAGCTCATGAACTTTTTCATCATTGGTTTGGTGACCTTGTAACTTGCGAGTCCTGGGCCAATCTTCCTTTAAATGAGTCCTTCGCCACATACGGAGAATATCTTTGGTTTGAGCATAAGTACGGAAGAGATTTTGCTGACCACCATATTCAATCAAGCCTTAATCAATACCTAATGGAATCACGCAGCAAGCAAGTTGATATGATTCGTTTTGATTATAAGGATAAAGAAGACATGTTCGATTCACATTCCTATGCTAAGGGAGGAAGAATATTGCATATGCTCAGAAAACATGTAGGTGATGATGCATTTTTCGAATCCTTAAAATTATATTTAAACACCAACAAATATAGCTCTGTTGAAATTCACAATTTGCGCCTTGCTTTTGAAAAAGTAACTGGAGAGGATTTAAACTGGTTTTTTAATCAATGGTTCTTTTCAAGTGGGCATCCCGAACTGAAAATTTCAACATCCTATAATGAGTCTACAAAACAAGCAATTGTTTCTATTGAACAACTACATAATTTAGGTGAAACTCCTTTATACAGAATTCCTTTAGAGATTGATATTTACAATGGAAGAGGAAAACAAAGACATCAAATAACAGTAAACAAGGTAAGTGAAGATTTTACTTTTGATGTTCCCCGTAAGCCGGAACTGATTAATGTGGATGCTGAAAAAATGTTGCTTTGCGTGAAAAAGGAGCAAAAAAATCCTGAAGAGTGGGCCTTTCAGTTCAATAATGCTCCTTTGTTTTTAGACAGATTCGAAGGCTTCGAAAACTTTGCTAAAACTGCATCTGATAGTGCTGTTGCCGAATTGTTTTTCAAAGCAATTGAGGATAAATTTTGGGACATAAGAACATTGGCATTAAAAAGTACAAAAAAAGCAATTGCAATTGACGAAAAAGGAACCAGGAAGCGACTTATTGAACTTGCATTAAAAGATGAAAAATCAGATGTGCGTGCAGCGGCTCTAAAGCATTTGGCAGTTAATTTTAAAAATGATGACGAGGTTTTTAAAGTGTTTAAACAAGCTTTAAATGATAGTTCATACGCTGTGGTTGGCGAGGCTTTAGGTGCAATGGCTTTAGTGAATGAAAAAGAAGCATTTGCAGCAGCAGGAGTACTGGAAAATGAAAAAAACCCAAGTATATTAACCTCCATTGCTGGAATTTATGCAAACTTTGGCGATGATTCACACAATGCTTTTTATTTAAAGGCATCAGAGCACGTAACAGGATTTAACAAATATGCATTTGTAACAATTTATGGAAAATATTTAAAAGACAAATCAAATGAAACAGTAAATGCAGGTTTGCCTTTAATTGAAGACGTGGCAACAAACTCCTCAGCATGGTGGATGCGGCTTGGCGGAGTACAAGTATTAAGTGATCTTCATTCAAAATACAGTGCTACAGAAATTGAATTAAAGGAAGAACTAAAAAAGTCAAGTCCGGGATCCGAACAAGAATTGATTTTGCGTCAAAAGATTAAGGAAGCTAGCCAACAAAAGGAGATACTTCTGGCCACTCTGGTTCGAGTAAAAGCGAAAGAAACAGATATAAAAATGGCCAGGTTTTTAGAAGCCTATTAAATCAGGTTTTCATTTCCTGATCCAAGTTTTATTTTAACATCCATTGCAACATTTTTCTATTTAAAAAGCAATAGAAAAATCTAATTATAAATAGGAATTAATGGTATTAATCAATAAACCTGGCTTGCAATATTTCTAACGGTTTCTGATTTTCCCATAGTGTAATAATGAATACAAGGAACCCCTGCTGCAATTAAATCTTTTGATTGCTGAACAGCCCATTCAATACCTAGTGTTTTTACTTCTGCATCTGTTCTACATTTTATCAATTCATCGGCAAGATCTTCAGGGAAATCAATATTGAAAGTTTTCGGGAGAAAAGCGATATGGTTTAATGTTACAATGGGTTTAAGAGCAGGTATTATAGGTACATTAATATCCATTTTTCGGCAGTTCTCTACAAATTCAAAGTACTTTTTATTGTCGAAAAACATTTGTGTTACAATATAATCTGCGCCAGCCTCCACTTTTCTTTTTAAATTTAATAAATCAGTTTTTAGATTTAATGCTTCAAAATGTTTTTCCGGATAGCCGGCTACCCCTATGCAGAAATCCGTTGGGTCAGCCAAATCAAGCTCCTCATCCAGATATTTTCCTGTATTCATATCCACAATCTGCTTTACAATATCAATTGCATACTTATGTCCCCTTTCTGTTGGCATAAAATAAGGTTCGGTTTTTATCGGATCGCCTCTTAATGCAAGAACATTGTCTATACCTAAAAAATGCAGGTCAATAAGGGCATTTTCAGTTTCCTCTCGCGTAAATCCACCACAAATTAAATGAGGGACTGCATCTGCCTGATACTTATTAATTATGGCTGCACATATGCCAACAGTTCCCGGTCTTTTTCTTATAGAAACTTTTTCCAGATAACCCTTTTCCCTTTTTTTATACACATATTCTTCCCTGTGGTAAGTAACATTAATAAAGGAAGGCTTAAATTCCATTAATGGATCAATACCGTCATAGATGGATTGAATGCTTTTTCCTTTTAAAGGAGGGAGTATTTCAAAGGAGAAAAGAGTTTTTTCTGCTTGTTTTATATGATCAATTACTTTCACAATTATTTTTTTCGAGGTTCAAAAGTAAAAAATAAATGCATATACTATTTTTAATTTCAGTTGTAATAGGTGTGATTTCATCAAAATTATTGCCTTTGGTTGATTAAAAGTCCTTTTTTGCCTTAGAATTTTGAATTTCTACTTTATTATCCTTATCCTAAAAGCTCAAATGGAGGATTTTTTTGCGTCTGATTTTTTTAGCTTAATTCCTCGTTAATGATTAATAGCCCCTGCAATAGTATATCAAGTAATTTTATAATCTTTTATATTTATTTCCACAGCAATAAAATCCTTATTTTTGTCAAGTTTTAAAAACCAAATAAAATGTACGCAAACTTCAAAGATCATCTCTCACAAGAAATAGAAAATATAAAAGAATCCGGCCTTTTTAAAAAAGAACGGGTTATCATTTCACCTCAGGGGGCCGAAATTAAAATAAACACTGGAGCAGAAGTAATTAATTTCTGTGCAAACAATTACCTTGGATTGTCATCACACCCAAAAGTTATCGATGCCGCAAAAAAAACTCTTGATTCTCATGGCTACGGAATGTCCTCTGTAAGATTTATTTGCGGAACTCAGGATATTCACAAAGAATTGGAGCAAAAGATTGCAAGTTTTCTTGGTATGGAAGATACCATTCTTTATGCAGCTGCATTTGATGCAAATGGAGGTGTTTTCGAACCTTTGTTTTCTGAAGAAGATGCAATTATTTCTGATGAATTAAATCATGCTTCAATAATAGATGGAGTACGATTATGCAAAGCCAAGCGCTACCGCTATAAAAATAACAATATGCAGGATTTGGAAGAGCAGCTAAAGCAAGCCCAGGCACAGCGCTTCAAAGTAATTGTTACTGACGGTGTTTTCTCAATGGATGGTTATATTGCCAAATTAGATCAAATATGCGATCTTGCTGACAAATACAATGCACTTGTAATGATTGATGAGAGTCATGCCTGTGGCTTTATGGGAAAAACAGGCAGAGGAACACATGAACATTGCAATGTAATGGACAGAATTGATATTATTACAGGAACATTAGGAAAAGCACTTGGTGGTGCAATGGGAGGCTTTACTTCCGGAAAAAAAGAAATTATTGATTTATTGCGTCAACGTTCTCGTCCTTATCTTTTTTCAAATTCACTTGCCCCTTCCATTGTTGGCGCTTCTATTGCTGTAATGGATCTTCTAAGTGAAACTACAGAATTACGTGATAAAGTAATGCAAAATGCTTTGTATTTTAGAGAGGGAATGACCAAAGCAGGTTTTGATATAAGAGAAGGTATTCACCCAATTGTTCCTGTTATGCTATATGATGCAAAACTAGCTCAAATTTTCGCTGAAAAATTACTTGCTCATGGGATTTATGTAATTGGTTTCTTTTTTCCTGTTGTTCCTAAAGATTTAGCAAGAATAAGAGTTCAAGTTTCAGCAGCACATGATAAGAAACATTTAGATTTAGCCATTGATGCATTTACTAAGGTGGGAATAGAATTGGGTATTGTTAAACAGGCAGTAAATTAAAACCTCTTTAACCTTGATTTCAAACTTTCGTAACTAGCCTTTACTAGGAATGGCAAGTATTATCTATCCCAGCAAAATTGAAATTTATTTTGCATCATCATGATATGGGTTTTCATTAAATAGGAGTCGTTTCCTTTTAACTTCAAATATTTCTGTGCTTACCATGTAATTTTTACAAAGCAGCATTAAAAGTAAAATTTATTTTATTAGTTTTGTCTTTCTTGAATTTTAAGAATAAACTTTGCGTAAAACTTTTAGGGCTTTTTAATCCCAATGATTAAATTTATCTTCTGAAAACAATGAAATCAAAAAGATTTTTTTAAAATTACTAGAGAATATAACAATATATTAACTTTGAATAAGTTTATTTAAACAATCAAAAACAACAACCAAACAATCATCCAAACAATCGACATGAAAAAACTATTTTTCTTACTGACACTTGCCGGAACTCTGACCATTGGTGCAAGTAATCAATTATTCGCTCAAGTAGGCGAGGCAATAGAGGCAACAACAGAGGCTGAAGTTGAATTAACTTTTCATCAGGTTATAAAACAAAAATTCATTGAAGGTGGTGCCGAGTTTATGGGCATCGTATTAATTTGTTTGATTTTAGGGCTTGCTCTATGCATTGAAAGAATTATTTACCTTAATCTTGCCACAACCAATACCAACAAATTGCTTAACAATGTGGAAAGCGCATTAAATTCTGGTGGTGTTGAAGCAGCAAAGGAAGTTTGTAGAAATACAAAAGGACCTGTTGCAAGCATCTTCTACCAAGGCCTTGACAGATCTCATGAAGGAATTGATATTGTTGAAAAATCTGTAATTTCTTACGGAAGTGTTCAAATGGGCTTACTTGAAAAGGGTCTTTCTTGGGTTTCGTTGTTTATTGCACTTGCCCCTATGCTTGGATTTATGGGTACTGTAATTGGTATGATTTCAGCCTTCGATGCTATTGAGGCTGCAGGTGATATTTCTCCATCTTTGGTTGCCGGTGGTATTAAAGTGGCACTTTTAACAACTGTTTTTGGTCTTATTGTAGCCATGATACTTCAGGTGTTCTATAATTACATCGTTGCTAAAGTTGACAGTATTGTTAACTCAATGGAAAATGCATCCATTTCTCTTGTAGATCTATTAGTAAAACACGAACTGACTAAAAAATAATTCTTATGAATTCTAAAATGATTCAAATTTTGTCTTACATCTTAATGGGTGTTTCTGTTTTGCTTGCGGCATTATTTTATACCGGAGTGATTTCTGAAGAACCTATTATTATATGGTGTTATGCACTGGCTATTGCTGCTGCTGCCGCTGCCCTTATATTCCCTGTATTTGCTCTGATTGGTGATCCAAAAGGTGCTAAAGTTGCTTTGGTTGGTATACTTGCTTTAGGGGTTGTGGCTGGAATATCTTATGCAGTTGCAGGAAATGAAGTTACTGCTGCTTATGCCACATATGGAACCACTGAACTCTCTTCTAAATTAGTAAGTACAGGTTTAATCCTGTTTTATTTGTTAGCTTCAGGAGCTGTTATAGCTGCAGTATATGCAGAAGTATCTAAAATTTTTAAATAAATAGTATTATGGCAAGAAGGCAACTTCCGGAAATAAATGCCGGGTCAATGGCTGATATAGCATTCCTGCTACTTATATTTTTCCTTGTTACAACTACTATGGATGTTGATTCAGGTTTGCAACGTATGCTACCTCCACTTCCTGAAGATGCCCCGGAAATAGTTGATTTTAATAAAAGGAATGTTTTTGTAGTTCTGGTAAATGCAAATAATCAATTGTTTGTTAAGGGAGAACCTGGAGATATTAAGTCTTTAAGGAGAGAGGCAAAAGAATTTATTGCTAATCCAGGAAGAAAGGAAAATTTACCTGAAAAGGAAGAAAAAGAAGTTCCTTTTTTTGGGAATTATGCCGTTTCTAAACAAGTAATTTCTCTTCAAAACGACAGAGGTACTTCCTACGAAACCTATATTATGGTTCAAAATGAACTTGCTGCGGCTTATAATGAACTTAGAAATGAGATTGCCATGTCTCAATTTGGTAAATCATATGATGACCTGGTATTGCTTAAGGATGAAGAGCGTGTTGCTGCAGTTAGAATGATTTACCCTCAGAGAATATCAGAGGCTGAACCTAAAAACATAGGAGGAAAATAAAGATGAGTAAATTTAAAAAGAAACAAGGAGGTAGTACACCTGCAATTTCAACAGCATCTTTACCCGATATCGTGTTTATGCTTTTGTTCTTTTTCATGGTTACTACGGTAATGAGAGACAAATCGCTTAAAGTGATAGTTTTTACGCCAAAAGCAACTGAAATTGCCAAACTGGAGAGAAAAAGTCTTGTTAGTTACATTTTTATCGGGAAACCACTAAAGCCGCTTCAAGCGGTTTTTGGTACTGAGCCAAGGTTGCAGTTAAATGATGCTTTTGCAACTGTGAATCAAATTCCTGAATGGATTGAATCTGAAAGAAGACAGCGCGCTGAGGTTGAAATTCCCTTAATGACCACATCTTTGAAAGTAGACAAAGAAACCAAAATGGGTATTGTAACCGATGTAAAGCAGGAATTAAGAAAAGTAAATGCTTTAAAAATAAATTATTCAACCAAAAAAACTGATAAACTCTAGAATATTTATTCAAAAAAAATAGCCGGTTCTTTATAAGATCCGGCTATTTTTTTTTATTAAAGGCCTTGCAGATAAAATTGAAAGCAAAAACCATTACTGTATTCCCGAATTGCTGAGTTCGCCTGAAGCCTTTTTTTCTTTTATACTAATGGAATAAAAAAGCCATAGCAAGGCAAATACAACAATTGCGCTTGTTGCCACCTGCAGAGCCTGTCCTTCCCCTTCCCCTATATGTTCTATTTCCGGAGTAATTGATCTTTGATAAATAAGATAAGAAACTAGTACAGCGGCCCCATTATTAACAAAATGAGCAAATATTGGAGTCCATAAACTACCGCTCCATACAAGCATATATCCAAATGCCGCTCCCATCACAAAACGAGGCAAAAAGCCATAAAACTGCATATGTAAGGCACTAAACAAAAAAGCCGCTATCCATATTCCCCAGTGCTTACTATTGGTCCCTTGGTTTATTAGTCGCTGTAAAACCCCTCTGAATAGCAATTCTTCGCCTACTGCAGGAATTACTGCAATTAACAAAACATTGTACAGCAAACCCTGGATATTATCTACTTGAAGAAAAGCTGTTGTAATCTGTTTTGCACTTTCTTCAGATGCTTTCATCCATTTTTCAACGCCTGATAGCCATTCAGGAAATTGCAAGTAATTGTTTATTTCTGCCATGAAGTTTATTAGTGGCATTCCCCCTAACATAATGGCAGGAATTATTAAATATAGAATGGGGGAGGGGCCAGCCGTATTTAAATTAAGATATTTGAGTTTGTTATTAGTTACTAGCATTACAAAAACAATTGGTGGGACAATAAAAATACCAATGGCATTTAGCAATTGCATAAATTTAAGTGCATTTAGGGCTAAATGGTTTTCCTGTGCTATTACCAAGCTCGTTGCTTCGGCTATATTTACTCCGAAAATGGGCTCAATTAATAAAACTGCTAAAAATGAAAAAACAAACAGTGAGCCGAATGCAATTAATAATAAGACAAACAGTTTTGTCATTACAGTTTCTTCAGAAAGCTTTTTTTGTAACATAAACACCGGTTTTATTAATATTTTTGTAAAAAAATGAAGTGGTAAAGATAGAAAATATTGAATTGGGAGAATTTCCCTTACTTCTTGCTCCTATGGAGGATGTGAGTGATCCTCCTTTTCGCGCCTTGTGTAAAAAACATGGCGCAGATTTAATGTATACTGAATTTGTTTCTTCGGAAGGATTGATCCGCGATGCTGCAAAAAGCCGAAAAAAACTTGATATTTTTGAATATGAACGGCCAATAGGAATACAGCTTTTTGGCAGTGATATTGAATCCATGCGCGAGGCTGCTATTATAGCAGAGCAAGTAAAGCCAGATTTAATTGACATTAATTATGGATGCCCGGTTAAGAATGTTGCATGCAGGGGCGCGGGCGCTGCTTTATTGCGCGACATTCCTAAAATGGTTCAAATGACTGCCGAAATTGTAAAAGCAGTTAATTTACCAGTTACAGTAAAAACAAGGCTAGGATGGGACGAACAGACCAAAAATGTTACAGATGTTGCAGAAAGATTGCAGGATATCGGCATAAAAGCCCTGGCAGTTCATGGGCGTACACGCGTTCAAATGTATAAAGGAGAAGCAAATTGGGATTTAATTGGGGCTATAAAAAACAATCCGAGAATTAAAATCCCGATTTTTGGCAATGGAGATGTAAATAGTGCTCAAAAGGCAATTGAGATGAAAAACAGATATGGTGTGGATGGTATTATGATAGGGCGGGCAAGCATAGGTTATCCATGGATTTTTAATGAAATAAAATATTTTATGAAAACCGGAGAACCATTGCCAGTGCCAACTGTTGAGCAAAGAATTGAAGCTTGCATGTTCCATCTAATGGAATCTATTAAATGGAAGGGTAACGTTCTTGGTATTCTGGAAATGCGTAGACATTACACTAATTATTTTAAAGGGCTTCCTCATTTTAAAGATTATAGAATGAAATTAGTTACATCAAATAATGCCGAGGAAATAGTAAATACTTTGAATGAAGTTGGCGAGCAATATGTTCAAAACGGCTTTTCCTTTTAAGTTGAAAAAAGGAATAATTAAATTGATTACATAGTTTTCATAGAACATATAAGAGAATTACCAGTTTTGTCTCAGACTTATAATAAGTGAATAAAATAATTAAAAATCGATAGATAAAATCTTTGCTTTTTACTTTATTTACTATAAATTTTTTAATTACTTTCGTACTAATTAAATCTCATAGCCTTGAAAATAGCAGTTCCAAAAGAATCAAAATTTAAAGAAAATAGGGTTGCTCTTACGCCCGAAACAGTTAAACAACTAACAGACAAAGGGTTCCAATGCAGCATAGAAGCTGGAGCCGGTGATAAGTCTTATTTTTCAGATGAATCTTTTGCATCGGCAGGAGCAGTTATTGTATCTGGGAAGGAATTACTTTATGCCGAAGCGGAAATTGTTTTGCGCGTAAACCCACCAAGTATAGAAGAAGTAGCACTGATGAAAGAGGGAAGCGTTCTTATTTCTCTTGTGTGGGCCTCAACAAATCGTGAACTAATCGATGCTTGTTCATTGAAAAATATTACTGTTTTTTCTATGGATGCTATACCTCGTATTTCCAGAGCGCAAAAAATGGACGTTTTAAGTTCTCAAGCGAATCTTGCAGGATATAAATCTGTTATTATTGCCGCAAACGCATTAGGTAAAATATTCCCAATGTTTATGACTGCTGCAGGAACCATCAAGCCTTCTAAAGTGGTTATAATGGGTGCTGGAGTGGCAGGATTGCAAGCAATTGCCACTGCCAAAAGGCTTGGAGCAATTGTGGAGGTTTCAGATATTAGACCTGAAACAAAAGAGCAGGTGGAATCATTAGGTGGTAAGTTTATTGAAATGAAGGGTGATGATTCTGTGAAGTTAGAAGGAGGCTATGTAAAGGGTGTTTCTGATGAGTTTTTGAAAAACCAGCAGGAGCTTATTGCAAAGCATATTGCCCAAGCTGATATAGTTATTACAACTGCCCTTATTCCTGGAAAAAAAGCTCCAGTACTTGTTACTGAAGATATGGTAAAATCAATGCGCTCAGGTTCAGTAATTGTTGATATGGCCGTGGAACAAGGTGGTAATTGTGTGCTGAGTGAACTAAATCAAACGGTAGTTAAACATGGCGTTATAATTATAGGAGAGTCTAATCTTCCAAGTATGTTGCCATTTAATGCCAGCGAACTTTATGCGCGTAATATCACTACCTTTTTGTTGCATCTTGCCGACAAGGATCATTTTAGAATGGAAATGGATGAAGAAATAACCAAAGGATCACTCATTACTTATAAAGGACAAATTGTCCATTCATCTCTTCTGCAAACAGTTTAATTTAAATTTAATATATTATGACAGGGATATTCGAGTTTTTATATACTAACATGAACATGGTTTATGTGGTGATTTTGTCCATTTTTGTAGGTGTTGAAGTAATCGGAAAAGTGCCTTCAATTTTGCATACACCCCTTATGTCTGGAGCAAATGCAATTCATGGAGTTGTGGTTATTGGAGCCATTATAGTTATGCTTCAGGCCGAAAGTAACAATTTTGTAATTCTTTCATTGGGTTTTATAGCTGTTGTTCTCGGAACATTAAATGTTGTTGGTGGTTTTGTAGTAACAGACAGAATGCTGGAAATGTTTAAAAAGAAAAAATAGTAATCAAATCCTTTCAATCAACCTTAACTTTTAACTTAATATATATATGGAATTCCCGTACATTCTTGAAATTGCCTACTTAATTGCATCAGTAACATTTGTTATCGGTTTAAAAATGCTAAGTCATCCTGATTCAGCTCGAAAAGGTAATTTAATAGCAGCTTTTGGAATGGCAATTGCCATTGCAGCTACTTTATTCTTATATAAAACAGGAGTAGATTCAAGTATTTATATACTTATTATTGCGGCAATGACATTAGGTACGGTCCTTGGATTTTTTGCTGCCAAAAAAGTAAAAATGACAGCTATGCCTGAAATGGTTTCTATTTTTAATGGTATGGGTGGGGCCTGTGCCATGCTAATTGGATTGATAGAATTCCCTCATTTTATTGCGCATCCTGAACCTCTGGGTTTATTAGCAGTATTAGGCGGGATGGTAATTGGAAGTGTTTCTTTCTCAGGAAGTATTATTGCCTGGGCAAAATTAAACGGAACATTAAATAAAGAAATTCGCTTGCCTTATTATAACATTATTAATACTGGTGTTATGATTTTGACTCTTGGATTAACAGGAGCCATTGTAGGAGGTTTTGCTTTAGATGCTACCATAGTTTATGGTTTATGTGCTCTTGCATTGGTTTATGGCGTTTTGTTTGTTATTCCAATTGGTGGAGCAGATATGCCTGTTGTTATTTCTTTGTTGAATTCCTTTACAGGTGTTGCTGCTGCTTTCGGAGGATTTCTTTATGGAAACAAGGTAATGCTTACAGGAGGTATTCTTGTTGGCTCTGCTGGCACAATTCTTACTATTGTAATGTGTAATGCAATGAATCGTTCATTAACCAATGTAATTTTTGGCGCATTTGGTGGTGGTGGCTCTGCTGCTGCTGGAGCAGGTTCTGCGGATAAAAGCTATAAGGATATTTCTATTAGTGATACTGCGGTATTGATGAATTATTCTAAGAAAGTAATCATTGTTCCTGGTTATGGCCTTGCAGTAGCTCAAGCACAGCATGTTATTCATGAACTGGAAACTATCCTTGAGGAACGTGGTATTGAGGTTAAATATGCTATTCATCCTGTCGCAGGAAGAATGCCAGGTCATATGAATGTATTGCTTGCTGAATCCAGCGTTGATTATGGGAAACTGGTAGAAATGGAAGAAATAAACGGAGAGTTTTCTACCACAGATGTAGTGGTTGTAATAGGGGCAAATGATGTAGTTAATCCAGCAGCTAAAACTGATCCTTCTTCTCCAATATACGGCATGCCTATTCTTGATGTTGATCTTGCAAGAAACATTATTATTAACAAGCGTTCAATGAATGCAGGTTATGCGGGCATTGATAATGACCTTTTTTACCATTCCAAAACAAGTATGCTTTTTGGTGATGCAAAAAGTGTTCTAACAAAATTAGTTGCTGAAATCAAATCAATGTAAGTTTTAATACACCTAATTGTTAAAAAACAGGGGGTATTAAAAATATAAAAAAGACCTGAAAGACATTTAAAATCTTTCAGGTTTAATTGTTTTATAAACTACCAGGGTTTATTATTTTCTGAGGTAATTCCATTTTAATTTTCAATTTTTCATCGATTTTTTCAAAAATTCCTCTTAAAAGGAAGCGTTTAGGATGTCAAGAATAGAAAAAAAATTAACTTCATTTTTCTAGGGCTTTAAGAACTGCTTTTAGCCCATTAATAGAAAAATTAAAACAAATTTTTGGTTTTAATTGCCTACAAATCAATCGTTTGAAAAAAATACCTTCCTCGCTTACAAAAATATTGTTTTATCAAAATAAATTTTATATTTGCTTTTGTTTTATAAATTCACTTAAAATTAAATGATGAAAAAATTAGTACTCAATATTTTTGCTTTTAGTCTTTTTAGTGCAGGAGCAATTTTTGCTCAAAGAACATGTGGCACAATGGAAAACTTGGAGCTGTTAAGAAATCAGGATCCCTCTTCCATTCAGGTAATGGAACAAATTGAAGAACAAACCAAGCAGTTTATAGCTGCCAATGGAAATTCCTCAAGAGCTGTCTACAACATTCCTGTTGTAGTGCATGTTGTTTATAATACAACATCTCAGAATATCTCTGACGCTCAAATACAGTCACAAATTAAAATTCTTAATGATGACTTTAGGAGATTAAATGCTGATAAGTCAAATACTCCTTCAACATTTACAAGTGTGGCTGCCGACAGCGAAATAAATTTCTGCATGGCCACTAAGGATCCAAATGGTGCAACAACTACAGGAATTACAAGAACATCAACTTCAGTTACATCTTTTGACCAAACTAATAAAATGAAGTACAATTCTTCAGGTGGAAAAGATGCATGGCCGGCTGGTTCTTATATGAATATTTGGGTATGTAACTTAGGGGGAGGATTATTAGGATATGCCCAATTCCCTGGAAGTGGTTCTGCCGCAACTGATGGCGTTGTAGTAGGTTTTAACTATTTTGGAAATACGGGAACAGTAACTGCACCTTTTAACAAAGGAAGAACAGCAACGCATGAAGTAGGCCACTGGCTTAATTTACGTCACATATGGGGTGATGCTAGTTGTGGAAATGATCTTGTTTCCGATACTCCAGTTCATACAACTTCAAATGCCGGTTGTCCATCTCATCCAAAATCAAATACTTGTGGAACTACAGCTGAAATGCATATGAATTATATGGATTATACGGACGATGCATGTATGAATATGTTTACATTGGGACAAAAAACACGTATGCAAGCAGTTTTAGCCTCAGGAGGTGCTCGCGCCAGTTTAGCTGCTTCTACAGCATGCTCTGGAGGATCAACAACTCCTGTTTATTGTTCAGCAAAAGGAACAAATACTGCCTATGAGTGGATTTCAAGTGTAAAATTAAATACTATTAACAATTCAACAGGAGCCAATGGGGGTTATGCTGATTTTACTGCTATTTCAACAAATTTAGAATTAGGAAAAGCATATACAGTTTCTCTAACTCCAGGTTTTGCCGGAACTGCCTATTCGGAATATTTTAAAGTTTTTATTGATTGGAATAACGATAGTGATTTTGTTGATGCAGGAGAATTAGTTTACACTTCCGCTGGAACAACTACAGCTGTTTCTGGTAGCTTTACAGTGCCAAGTACAGCTAAGATTGCTAAAACCAGAATGAGAATTATCATGAAGGATGGTGCTATTTCAGGTCCTTGTGAGCAGTTTACTTATGGAGAAGTTGAGGATTACTCAGTTAATATTGTTTCTGCTGTAGCTACTTGCGCCACTCCAGGCAGTCTAACTGTAAGCAGCATAACTACTACAGGTGCAACATTAGGCTGGGCATCTACTGGCGCTACAAGCTATAATGTAAGGTATAAAACAACTGCATCAACTACATGGACCAATACAACAAGCACAACTAATTCCAGAAGTGTTTCAGGCTTAACGGCTTCAACTCAATACGAATTCCAGGTTCAGGGAGTTTGTTCAAGCACAAGCAGTAGTTCTTTTTCTGCAAGTAAAACATTTAGTACTACGGCTGCAACAACAACAACTTCTACATTAACAGTAGGAGCTGGTACAGGAACTTCAGCAATAGCTCCCTATGGAACATATTATATGGATGAAAGAGTTCAGTTTATTATTACCAAAGCAGAATTGGATGCTGCCGGATATTCTTCATCAAATAATGTACTAAAATCCCTTGGATTTAACATTGTTACTTTAAGCAGCCAGGCAATGAATGCTTTCACCATTAAAATCGCACACGCATCTGCCGCTTCTTTTGGTACAAGTACTTCATTTTTAGCCCCTGCAATGACAACGGTTTACAGTACCAATTTCACCCCTGTTACAGGATGGAATACCCATAATTTTTCCACTCCTTTTAGCTACAATGGTACAGGAAATTTGTTAATTGATATTTGCTGGAATAATTCTTCCTATACAACGGATTCAAAAGTTGCTTTTACAAGTCAAAGTACTTACAAAACCTTGTATAAAAAAGCTGATATTGCTGCTGGTGGAGTATGCGCTAATACAACGGGCTCACTTTCATATGAAAGACCAAACATTAGGTTAACCCTTAGCTCTTCTGCAACCTCAAGAATGGAAGAATCAGAACTTGAAGAAGTTGAGCTGATTTCTGTAAACGAGAATTTTGATTTTAGTATTTACCCAAATCCTGTAACTACCGATCTTTCGGTTAGCTTCACATTGAAAAAGGATAATTCAGATGTTATAATTACTATTTATAACTTAATGGGTGCGGTTATTGAAAATAGAATTCTTACAACTCAATCAATTGGAGTACATTCAGAGAAAATGAATTTGTCGGGCAATGAGAATTTCACCTCTTTATCTAACGGAATTTATTTATTGTCAATAAATATTGATGGACAATTACAAACCAAACGTTTTGTGTTATCTAAGTAATACATACAATTCATAAACAAAAAGGCTGCTCTATTAATGGAGGCCACTGAAAAAGTCTTTTTAAGAATTAAATGTTAATAAAAGGGAGTAGAAACGCAAGTTTATCTACTCCCTTTTTTGTATTTTGTATCAGATTCAAAAGCCTAATATACATGCTGGTAC
>JACCXN010000007.1 GCA_013696965.1 Bacteroidota bacterium
CCACAACAGCAACTTCCAATTCTATTACCATGTCTGTAACTTCAACAGTTACCCCTTCTGTATCCATTGCTTTAACATCGGGAACAAATCCAACCTGCTCGGGAAGTGCTGTAACTTTTACAGCTACCCCAACTAACGGTGGAACAACTCCTGCGTATCAGTGGAAAAAAGGGGGGACAAATATAACAGGAGCCACTACCAGCACCTATTCTTATACTCCGGCAAATGGTGATGCAATTACTTGTGTTCTTACATCTAATGCTACTTGTGCAAGCCCAACAACAGCTACATCCAATTCTATTGCCATGTCTGTAACTTCAACAGTTACACCTACTGTATCCATTGCTTTAACAACAGGAACAAATCCGACCTGCTCAGGAAGTGCTGTAACTTTTACCGCTACACAAACTAACGGAGGAGCTTCTCCAACGTATCAATGGAAAAAAGGAGGGATAAACATTGCAGGAGCCACTGCCAGCACCTATTCTTATACTCCGGCAAATGGCGATGCAATTACTTGTGATCTTACATCTGATTTATCCTGTGCAAGTCCTACCAATGCCACATCAAACATTATTAACATGACGGTTAATCCTTTACCCTTAACAGCCGAAATCACTCAAACTGCTGTGGATGTATTAACAGCATCTGTTTCAGGAACAAGTTATCAGTGGTATTTAAATGGTGCTTTAATAAGTGGAAACACCCAAAGTATTACAGTTACTCAAGAAGGAACCTATACTGTCATTGTAATTGATAATAATGATTGTCAATCAATTACTTCTGAAGGTTTTGAATATACAACAACTGGAATCTTCGTAATTACAGAGGACAATCTTATTATTTATCCAAATCCTTCAATGGATTTCTTTACTATTAAATATGTTAGTTCATTAAGTGGTGATTTAAAAATTTCCATCATAAATACTCTTGGTGAGACTATTTATTATAAGGAACTAATGGAAAGCAATAATAGCTTCACTGAAAAAATAAATCTTTCGAATTATGCCGGAGGAGTTTATTATATTACAATATCAGATGGAGATAAAACTATTCAGAGGAAACTTATAAAATTGTAAACTAAAATTAATATAAATAAAAAGAGGCTTACCCAAAAGGTGAGCCTCTTTTTTTTGTATCCACCTTATCTGTAATCAACAAAGGCTAAGGAATTTTCGGCTGCATTTACTATTTGCTTTAAGCATTTTACCGTATAACAGAAAGTTTTTTTAAGCCCTGAACCCAATCACAAGTACATCATCAATTTGTTCATTCTCACCTTTCCATATTTCAAAAAATTCTGATAATTCTTCTGATTGCTCTTTCAATGATTTGTGCTGTATGGTGAAAAGAAATTTTCTGAAATTCTTGGTCATTAGTTTTTTAGAGCTATCACCACCGAATTGATCAGCAAAGCCATCCGAAAAAAGATATACACCATCCCCTTTTTTAAGTTCTATACTTTGGGTAACAAACTTTTGGCTGTTGTCCGTATATCCACCTATTGCAACTTTATCTGCCTTGTATTCAATAAATTCAAATTCTTCATCAGTACCCTGCAATTTGTTTTCATTTTTACGTATTACCCATAATGGTCGATTTGCTCCTGAATAAAACAATTCTCTTTTCTTTACATTTAAAGAACAAATGGCAATATCCATTCCATCGCTTGCAGAAACTTGGTTTCCTGATTTTTGCAAGGAAGATTTAATTGAAACATTTAATTTCTCTAAAATCCTTCCTGGATCTGTAACTTCCTTAACAACCTCATTTAACTTATTTATTCCTATCATGCTCATAAAGGCCCCAGGGACACCATGTCCAGTACAATCTGCTGCTGCAAGCAAAATTGTTCTATCACTTTCTTCAGCCTCATTTTCTATGCATGAAAACCAATAAAAATCTCCACTCACAATATCCTTGGGCTTAAATAAAACAAATGATTCAGGAATATAATTTTTTATCATCCCCTCGTTTACCAACATTGCTTGCTGGATACGCTTTGCATAAGCAATACTAGAGGTAATATCACTGTTTTTTATTTCAATTATTTTTTTCTGCTTTGTTATTTCACTTGTTCTTTCCTCAACTTTATCTTCTAATAGTCGCTTTTCTTGCACTAACTTTCTTTCCCTGTATTGTATAAAAGTCATTACTGCTGAAATAATAGCAATAATTAGGGCTGAAATAAACCACCAGGTTTTCCAAAAAGGAGGAAGAATTGTAAAACTATAATTTAACTCATCGCTCCATATATAATTTTCAGAAGTAGCCTGCACCTTAAAAGTGTATTTCCCAGGAGGCAAGTTTGGATAAGATGCATGTGGGGTTTCGGTTTCAAATGACCAATCATTCTCAAATCCCTCTAATTTATATCGATACTTTATTTTTTCCGGACTGCTGAACCACAATCCCTGAAAGGTAAAAATCAGGTTGTTGTTATTGTGGTCCAATTCCGTGTTTTGTTTTATTAAATGCTCTTTAAGATTAACTTTTATATTAATTAGATGAATGCGAGGTGCCAATAAATCAACTTGGGTAGTTACTGAACGGAATTTAACTATTCCGGAATTTGTGCCTATCCATATGTTTCCTTCCTTATCCGTATAAAACGAATTAATATTGGGTTCAAATTCTATATCCTGTTCATTTTCAAATAAATTATAATAAGATACTTCTGTTTTATCCAATACATCAATACCTGAGTTATGAACTGTTACTATATTCCCTCTCAGATTACACGTTAAAATAACAGGAGTCTTCTCTCTTAAGCCATTATTAATATCAAATAATTCCAGTTTGCTTTTGTCATATTTATATACCCCATCATCGGTACTAAACCAAATATTCTTTTCTTTATCCTCTGTAACGGAATAGACTGTAGCATTTTTCAATTCTTTAAACAAAAGGCTTTCTATTTTTTGGCCTGTTTTCTTAAAGCACAATCCCCCACCATCGCTTGCAATCCAAATCTGATTGGAGGCATCAATAAAAAGCTGATAGATATAATTACTGTTTAGACCATTTTCAGTGTTATAAGTAGTAAAAACCAACTTTGTATCAACCTGTTTTATTTCTGAAATTCCTCCTCCCAGTGTCCCGGCCCAAAGAGTTCCGGCATTGTCTTTAACAAGAGAAATTACATTATCATTTGCCAAGCCCTCTTTAACAGTATAAAAATCAGATGTTCCATTTAGAACATTTAGCCTGATTATCCCTTTTCCATAGGTTCCAAGCCATAAAATATTTTCATTTTCTTCAACAATAGAAACTATTTGAATTTTCCCTGCATCCGAAAAATATTTTTTTTTCTGTAATTTTCCTGTTTTATCGTAGTGATACATAGAAAATCCTGAATCAGAACCAACCCAATGCCTTCCTTTTTTATCCTGGTAAATGGCAAACACATTTTCTTTAATTTCATCCGTGGCAATAAATTCAAACCTGCTTTTTTTGTAGTGGATCAAATAACTTTCGGTTCCTATCCAAAAGTTTTTTTCAGCATCCTCAAAAAGACAAAGAATATTTTTGGGAAAAAGCCCCTGCATGGGAAGAATGGATTTTATTATTTCATGTTGAAAATCACTGCCTGAAAAACACAATAAATTCCCGGTTTGAGTACCAATCCATAGATTTTCTTTGTAATC
Organism: Bacteroidota bacterium; assembly: GCA_013696965.1. Taxonomy (NCBI): domain Bacteria; kingdom Pseudomonadati; phylum Bacteroidota; species Bacteroidota bacterium. The sequence continues at coordinate 3,648 of JACCXN010000007.1, forward strand.
GATTTTTAAAGAAGTAACTGGTCCAAAATTCCAATTTAATGAAGTTGAACTGCGAACGAATTTTTGATCAATTAAAGAGTATTTACAAAAACCTGAATCTTGCATTCCTATCCACAATTGATCCTTAAAGTATACCATTTCTCTAACAATATTATCCGGAAGGCCAGTTCGCATGGATAAATAATTAAAGCTAGGGGCATCCGCTTTATTTTCATCATAGATGGTTATACCCGCATCACAACCAAAAAAAACACGTGAGGAATTATCGGATGCAACAGAATAAACATAATTATCTCCAAGGCCTTCATCCTCATTAAGTAAGTTCAGTGTATTGTTATTTAAAATAAAGACGCCAGATCCATAAGTAGTAATATATGTTTTGGCATTTTTATGCAAGATTGCTGTTATGGGATTATCCGAGAGTTTTGCATTGTGTTCAAATGCTTTAATTCCTGATGAATCTAAAATGGAAATTTTTCCGTTGTTATGTCCAATCCATATTGTTCCATCAGCCCCCTGTGACAAAGCACTTATTTCTTCTGATACTAAGCCGTTTTCAGTTGTGAAAGAAGTGGTACCTGTTGAATAATGCTGGATTAAACCCTTGGAGGTTCCAGTCCATAAATATCCCTGCTTATCCTGAAAAAAACAGTTTGCTTTTACATTTTTCATACCCTTAATCAATACTTGTTTTCTTAGTATTTGGCTAAAAGAAAAAACATGAAAAATCAATACAAAAACAAGTATTGCCAAAAATCTTAAACTGCCTTTAATTAAGTTCATGCTATTTTGATAAAAGATGGGTATTTACTTCTATTGAAATAATTTCAGCAATTTTTTGGTTTACCACCTTTGGTATTCTAATGTTATGATCCACTAAAAGCACATCAAATTGAGACTGCAATTCAATCTGATCATTTTTTATACTGATTTTTGAATTTATTATTTTTTCCTTTTCGATCCCATGAATGCTTATGATGCCTTTAGCTCGTAAATTATGAGTTCCCGAAACTGAAAAATCAATTTCTTCGATAATTTTTCCTTTAAATGTGATTATTGGAAACTTATCGCTTTCCATATAGTTTTCATTAAAATGCTCCTTTTGCAAAGGACTATTAAAACCCAGGAATGATTTAACCGGTATTGTAAAAGCAAAAGTTCTTTTTTGGGCATCAATAACTGAAACAAGTTTATTTGATTCTGCCTTAATGATTTCAAGAGGTGCATTTGATACAAATTTAACACTTCCCTCTTTAGAAGAATAGATAGGATTTGTATTATTTGTTATGAAAAGAAAAGAAAAAACAAATGCTAAAATGAGCTTAATCATAGTTTATTAGATTAAAATGATTTACTAAGGTAAAAAAATCAACAATAAACACGAACAAATATATATTATTTAGTATTTTCTACTCAAGCCAAAGTAAAAACTTTTTATACAGATTGAACCTTGAACACAATAAAAATGGAACCCGAAGGATTAGGAAAATTGTGGATTATCTTGCTTACAATTTAAAATACAAGGATGTTTCTCCAGTAAGAGTGAATCTGCTGAAATTGTTATAAGCTGCATAACCGGCCAAAATATTCCAGGAAATTCTGCTTCCTATGTTGAAATCAAAGCCAAAGCCTATGCCATTATTCATTCGATTGTTAGTAATCCATTTTAATTCTGGTTCTGGAAAAGGTTCTACAAAAGGGCCCTCAAAATAAATATACTCCAAAGAATGCCTGTATAAATAATGGTTTCCCTGATAGAGAAAAAAATTGACATTTTGATCCTGAAAAATATAATACATAAAAGTTAACCCGCTGCTTAATTGGGTAAGACGTTCATCAGTATAGGGCCCGAAAGTTAATTGAACACCAAATTTTGTGGGAATATACCTGTATGATAAACCGTAACCTGTGGTAAAACCTGCTGCTGCGCCAATGGAATGTTTATACTTTGGCTTTTCTGTAACTGTTTCTTGTGCCTTAAGATCAAACTGAAATTGAAAAGCACAAATTGTGAAAAATAAAATCAGGTTTTTCATATGTATATAATTTGATTTTAAAGCTCATGTGGTATAGCTATGCTATATTTATAAAACACTAAAAATCATACCATACAATATCTGTTTAACTTTCCTCTGAATGCTTAAGAATACAAGACTTTATCCTGGTTTGGTTTATTGGCTAAGAATGCTTTGGGGATTTTGCTTTTTTTTAATCTCATTAACAAGTAGAAAAGCAGAAAAGCTGTATTTAAAGGTTAAATAGCATTTTTTAAAATTTCGGTTGCTTTTAGTTTTAGCTTTTCAAACAACTCCTTTTCAATGCCTCCAAACTGTTGTTTATCAAACGTTTTAAGGATAATGCCATTAGACAAATAATGAATTTGCTCACAAATGTTCAGCAAGGGTTCTAAAATATGAGAAGAAATAAAAACTGTTTTGCCCTTATTGCTTAATGCCTTTATCATGATCATCAATATTTTATTGGTTTCCATATCAAGGCCATTAAAGGGTTCATCAAAAATATAAATTTGCTTATCCTGCTTTACCATGGCTAATAATGCAAGCTTCTTTTTCATTCCGGTGGAATAGGTTTCAATTAAATTTTGCAAAGGCAAATGCATTAATTCCTGGAAGCTTTCAAGATTAAACTCCTTGTTTGTAAGTGGAAAAATATTTAAGTATTCCTTTCCGGTGATATTGGAATAAAAGTAATTGCTTGTTTCAATATATCCGATTTCTTTACTGCTTATTGTTTTACCATTCCATAAAAAGGATCCCATATCTGGCTTAATCACTCCTGCCATACAATTAAAAAAGGTGGTTTTTCCAGAACCATTAAGGCCAATAATGCCATGAATATTACTCCCGGAAAAACTAGAATTCAGGTTTTTCAATATTGGAATTCCATCAAATTTTATGGTCAGGTCTTTTGCTTCAAGCATGAATGTATGTCTTTAAATTTTTAATTGCTTTTGAATAATTTCTTAAGCACATAACCAAGGGAATGGGCAATAAAAATGGTATTAAACCACTTATTGAAACAAAGGAAACAATTATAGCGCTTTCAGAGAAGTTCTTGTTTGGTTCATAAACATTGTATTTGTAAAGTATCGCAAAAAAAAGAATAAGCAATTGCAGGAAAAGGAAAACAATATTTACGAACCAGTATTCACTGTTAAAGAACATGTTAATAATTAATACAGGGGAATAAAGCAAAACAAGGAATTTTGCCTGACTGAAGATTTTGTTTTTTAAAAATTCTGCTGCTGTATCACTACTAACTTTCAGCACATTTAATGATTCGCATTCCTGGTAAAAAGAAATAATTAACGTTGTTAGTATCCATAGGAAAAATAAAGGTAAAAAACTCAGCCAGCAAAAAGCAATTGCCAAAAGATAAATAAAAATAAACCCCAGGTAATACTTACGAATTCCACTGATTAATTCAAAATTATCCGCTTTAATGAAGCGCGAAGGATTTATGTTTGGTTTTTTTATTTTAAATTTATAATTAAGATTGGATATCAGAAAAATAATAAAAATAACCAGCGGAAAGTAGAAATATTGGCTGGTGAATAATGAAGGCAGGGTAAAGGGCAAACTAAACACAAGGTATTCAGTAAATATTGACCAGGAAGGATTTTTAACATGCAGAAAAACAAACTGCTTGTCTTTGCGGGAATTGTGTAAATAAAACAAAACTGAAACAATTGCTAAACCAGGTATATATGCTTTATCTGGCATCATAAAAAATTTATATGAAACCAATATCAGTAAAATAAACAAAGCAAAATAAAACAAGCCATAGAACACACCAAGATCATCTAATTCTCTTGAGAGTTGGTTAAACCTGATTTTAAGAAGTGGTGATTTCATGAAAGACTGAGTATGCCAGGAATGAAAGATGAGTTTTTAGTTAACAATCATTTTTCCTCTTGAAGAAACATTGTTTTTGGAAAGGAGCTCCCAATAATAAATTCCCGGTTTTAAACCACCTTCATTAATACTTTCAGTGCCCGTGGAATTAAAAACAGTTCTGTTGTACACTGTCCTGCCTGTTAGATCTATTATTTGTATGATTATTCTTTCAGAAGAAAAAGAATGTTCCAAGGTAAACACTCCCAGGTTTGGATTGGGAAACAAATTACATGCATTGCTTTGTTTTTCTTCAATACCAACTAAAGTAAAAGCAAAAGTAGGCTGAGAACATTCAAACCATGGTCCAACAGCCATAGTACAACTAACATTAAGATTGCCTGTAATTATACCATACATGGAAATAATGACTTTGCCGGGAGCAAGAAAGCTAGCACTGCCACCGGGAATTGATAAAACATCCATTTCTAAAATTCCATATTTAAGAATTGAGGCCCCGGTATTAACAATAATACTGTGATGACCACATAGGCCACCCTCATTTTCGATTTTCAAAAACGCACCGGAATTTAGGATAATATTACTGTCAAAAACAACAGGGTGTGCGATAATCAAGGTATCAGAATTGGAATAAGCAGGCACAACACCTGTTTCCCATATAGCCGAATTATTCCAATAACCACTGGAAATTGTAGTCCAGTTTATAGGTTTTGCCGAATTAATAAACATCGCTAATAAAACCAGTGTGAATAGAACTTTTTTCTTTTCCATAAAAATTGCTGTTGATTTTAGTATTAATAAGAACAAAGCCCTATTCTATTCAAAGATAATATAAAAATGAATTTATTTGGGCATTAACTGTTTCAGGCATAAACAGGTATAAACAAGACATCTTTAATATTTCAAATGAATGGGGTTAAGATATAATTTATGCATAGCCTTTGATTTCTATTAACTTTGCTACATGCGGTTTTGGCTTATTTCTATAATCCGCTCCCATATTTACACCAATCCCTATAGCATGAGGCATTTATTAGCTCCTTGTTTAATACTTCTTTTTCTGAGCACATTTTCTCATGCTCAAAAAAATGAAATCCTGTTAATAGGACGGGTTTTGGATCAAAAACAAACAACCTTGCCAGGAGCAAATATTATTTCCGCACATAGCAAAAGAGGTACAACAACAGACAAAACAGGTTTTTTCAAAATAAAGGTTTCAAGCCCAGACACCTTGCGCATATCATATATAGGTTTTAAAACTCAAGTAATTCATATTCCTTATTTTGATCCTTCAACAGCCACAGATACTGTAATATCCCTTAGCATAACCCTGGAAAAAAGTGAATATGGGTTAAGGGAGGCCGTGATAAGGGCAAAAAAGACACCGGAGATCGTATACGGGTTTGATGGAAAAATCAGCAAATGGATTTATGATTATGAATTGCAAGACGATAAAATATGGATGTTAATCGCAAAGGGATCCAAGCGCAATATTGCCATTGTAAATTCCATGGGCGATACCTTAATGGACAGAACGATAAATTTCACTCCCCTGAGTTCCTTTAAGGATTCTTATGGCACAATTTTCCTACTTACAGACAGGAGTGCCAAACTTGTATCCTATGAAAAAACAGTGTTCAAAATTTACCGGGAAATCACCCTCGCTCAATTCCAAAAAAATGTAAAGCCAATGATTGCAGCAAATAAATTACACCTGTTCTTCAGGTATGACAAGCCTTATGAAGGAATTATTGATTTTATTCAGACCTCTTTAAATGATACTGCAAAAAACAGTGTTTTCTATTCATACTCTGCTACTGCCCAAATGGATTTTTATTTGGAAGAAAACAGAAAGATAAGCCTCAATGCACAAATAGCGGCTCAAGAAAGACAAAGCATTGCTGGAACAAATGCTAAGCAAGCGCAACAATTAAACACATCTATTCTTTCTGAACGAAATACAGGATCAGAATGGCGTGATCCTCAGCAAATTCTTTTGGAAACAGATTTTAAAACGCGAAGAGAACTCCGGGAATTAAATGCAATTTACACTGATGTTCCTCGTCCATTCCCTTTGCCTTCCGACTTTAATCCTGAGGTTAACGGTTGGTTCACCAAACTTTTGCTGGAACCAAAATTTTGTCCCTTTATGATTAAAAACGATACTGTTTTTATTTTCAATCACATTATTGATTCTCTTCATGTTTTTGCCTTAAATGGCCAAAGACTACATTCCTCCTATATCACCTACGGCAGTAAAAAAGCAAAAGAACAATCCATCCTGCTGGATGAATTTAGCGGTAAGTTTTATTATAAATTTTTATCTAACGGCATAGCTCATTTAAGAGAAATAGACGTCTATACCGGTAGTGCTGTAAGAGACTATGTTATTGAAGCATTTACCTTTCCTGAAAAGATTCTGGCAAATAATAATACTGTTTATTTTCTTCACAAAAGCAAACACGAAAAAGGGAAAAGACTTTATAAGATGGCGCTTGATTAAGCTATACTGGTAATAAAAGTTTATTCTATTTCCAGTTCAGGATCCCAAAAAAACGCATTGAAATTCAAAACCTGATCCTCTTTTACCGCAATTCCCTCCTTTTCTAAAAGTTCCTGCATAAGGGAGGGAGGATTGAAATGTGCTTTTCCTGTTAACATTCCATTCCGGTTCACCACCCGGTGAGCAGGAACAGGTTCAAGTTGACCATGGGCATTATTCATAGCCCAACCAACCATTCTTGAAGAACGGGCTGTTCCCAAAAATTTGGCTATTGCTCCATAATTCGTTACACGCCCCTCAGGAATAAGCCGTACAACCTGAAAAACCATTTCGAAAAAATCTTTATTCCCCTTTTGCATAATAAATTTGCTTTGTTTTTTTGTTTTAAAACTTCAAAAAATCATGTTCCTTTTGAGAATTATTATGGGGTGCTTTTCAAAAAAAATCATAAGCATAAAATAAGTGAAAACACAATCTCAAGAATTGATTTCAAATTAAATTCTGAATTTTAGATAACAAATATTAAAGCCTTTAGCAGTAAACATGGATTCATAAAAAGTCTTTATTTCCAATAATCCTTCAGGCAGGTCCAGTTTTTCTTTTTCATTGTATAGATTATCCGTGGCGATTAAAAGTTCGTATTTTTCCTGCTTTATTACTTCTAAAGTATATTCATAAAAAGGTTTATTATCCGTTTTCAGATGAATAATTCCTCCTTCCTTTAGTGTGTTTTTATATTTATTTATAAACTGAGGACAAGTAAGTCTTTTTCTTTCCTTTGGCTTTTGAGGCTGAGGATCAGGAAAGGTTATCCATATTTCGTCCACCTCATTTTTCCCAAAAAGTTTTTCAATCCTGTCAACTGTTGTGCGAATAAATGCAACATTGGTTAAGTTTTTTTCAAGAGCAGTTTTACTCCCTTTCCAAATCCTGGCTCCTTTAATGTCTAACCCAAGAAAATTTTTATCTATGAATCGCTGTGCTAGTCCTAATGTATATTCACCCTTACCACAGCCAAGTTCCAATACAATTGGCAAATCGTTTTTAAAATATTCTTCATTCCACTTTCCTTTTAAGAAATGGTCATCAATATCAGCAGATACCTGTACATGCTGTATAACATTGGGGGCTGCGTCTACTTCTGCAAAACGCTCCATTTTTCTTTTGGCCATTGACTTAATTGAATTTATATAATTATGTAATCGTATTTTATTGATTTTTATTGGTTTTAGATTAATGGTTTTAATCTATTCTCCACAAAGGATAAAAAATATTGTTTCTAATCATTCTATAAAAAAATGTATTGCTGAAGCTTGTAAGATGCTACTTTTTTCATTTTTAATATTTTCTATCCAATGGCCTGATAATAATTTCCTCTGTTAAGGCGAAAGCTGAAGTTTTATAGGCGGCAACGATTGCAGAAGAAACATCCTCTGGCTCTACAAAACTTTCAACCGGGGCATTTAGCCCTTTCCAAGAAGAAGTGTTCACAGAACCAGGCAAAACAGCCGTTACCTTAACATTATACTCCCTCATCTCCTCACATAACACTTTGTTAAACCCATATAAGGCGACTTTTGATATGGAATAAGAAGCAGCTCCCGCTTTTGGTTCTTTACTAACTACTGAACAAATGTTAAAAATATGGCCCTTGCCTTTTAATTTTAATGCAGGCAAAAAGGGTCTGGTAAAATACCACGCGCTAGAGAAATTAACCGCCATGTTTTTTTCAAAAGCCTCATCCGTTTCTTCTGATAAGCTTCCCATGGAATATATACCAACATTGTTGATTATCACTGTTGATTCTTTCCATTTTTCTATAACTGCTGATGTAAATTTTTTTATCTCTTCTTTATTAGAAAAATCAGCCTTTTGAACCATTACTTCTATGGAAGGGTGTTTTAGTCTGAGTGCTATAGATAAAGCATTAAGTTCGGATTCAGAACGAGCTGTTAGTGCCAGACTAAAGCCTTCTGCTGCAAAAGCAAAACTTAATGCTCTTCCAATTCCTCTAGTTGCACCGGATATTACTGCTATCATATTTTTTTGACAAAATTAATGCTTCTATTTTTAAAATCAGGTTATAATCGTAATTTTCCAAATAAATTGGAAACTTTACCTAAAACTGCAGCCCGTATTTTAATCTGTCCATTGGATTGGGGACTTGGTCATGCAACAAGGTGTGTGCCTATTATAAGAGAATTGCTTAATCAAGGTGCAGAGGTTATTATTGCTTCAGAAAGGCGTCCGCTGCACTTTTTAAAACAAGAATTCCCTCAACTTCAATTCATTTCTTTTGAAGGTTATAACATTAGATATCCTTCAAAAACAGGAATGATATTAAAAATGGCTATTAAAACGCCACAAATTCTTTGGCGTATTTACAAAGAGCACCAGGAATTAAAAAAAATAATAGCTTCCCATGCTATTTCAGCTGTAATATCGGATAACCGTTTCGGGCTTTGGTCAAAAAAGATTCCTTGTGTTTTCATTACACATCAAATAAAAATCAAATCACCGGTATTTGAAAAATTGCTGTATAAAATAAACTGTTTTTTTATTCGCAAATATAGTGAATGCTGGATTCCTGACTTACCCGGTTCAGAAAATTTATCAGGCGATCTTTCTCATAATGCTATTTTACCTTCAAATGCTTTTTTTATTGGGCCGCTATCAAGATTTTCCCCGGGAAAAGAAAACACTTATGAGAAAAAGTATGATTTAATGGTAATAATCTCAGGACCTGAACCACAGAGAACAAATTTTGAAAACATCGTACTCGGACAACTTAAAGATAAGGCTATAAAGGCGGCTGTAGTAAGAGGAGTAACAGAATCAAAAGAGATTTATCAGTTAACTGATAACATTACTGTTTATGCCCATTTGAATACTGAGGCATTAAAAGAAATAATTTTAGCTTCGCAACTCGTATTATGTAGGCCAGGCTATTCAACAATAATGGATTTGGCAGTATTGAATAAAAAAGCTGCTTTTATACCTACGCCAGGGCAAACCGAACAGGAATACCTGGCTAAACATCTTACAGAAAAAGGGAAGGGAGTTTATTTCAATCAAAACAAATTCAGCCTTGAAGCCTTGTATTTAAATCCCCTTAAAAACCTCCCATTAAAAGCATCACAAAGCAATTTGTTAAAAGAAAAGATTGTCTCTTTTTTAATTTCTCTTCGTTGAAATTTCATCCTTAAATCTAGAAATCTATTGTATTAAAGCCTGTAAGTGTAGGTTCAAGTGTAGCATTCAGTTACACGGCAAATTGGACGTAGTTGAAAACTACGCCAGCACTAGAGCTAACTTTGCCGCTGGCAGAAAAGCAAAATTCGCTTTTTTTTAAATTTTTAAAAAAATCAGTTTTTAGCACAAGAAGTAATTTTCAACTAGGACCGAAAATTCAGGTAGATCTCAGCAAAAGTGAAATGCATAATCAGAGGATTAATGCATTTCAATTAAAGCAATCACTATAACCTATCTTTAATTTAAACCAAAGTAATAAATTCAAAATTAAATTTACGGGTTAACCTTTTATAATTTAAAAGTTAAGCCCAATGAGCTAAAAGCCAAAGGACCTCTTCCTATTTCGGCCATAAATCCTAATCTTTCGTTTACCATATATCGCGCTCCTATAACTGGAGCAAGGTTTAAACGGGTATTCGATGTTGTAATTTTTGTATTAGGGCCACCATTTCGTCTGGATGGAATATCGTCAGTTGTAAGTGTATTGACTTGAAAACCTAAGTGCAGCGTTGCATAAAAATCCCATCGGGTTGCATCAACCTCGGTATCCAACACCTCGTTTAACATTTCCAAAAAATGCCAGCTTCCCCTTGCTCCAAAAGCAAATGAATTTGTATGGCGAAAGAGGTCAACATTTGCTATGCTATAATTGTACCCATAACCATAATAAGCCATATAAGGACCTGCACTAAATGAAGGGTGAAAAACGTATTCTGCATTTAGGAAAAAAGGGACAAATGTGCCTCTGCTTTCGGTGGAAATACGTCTAAAGGAACGATCAACCCCGAATGCTCCGAGTGAAACACCTGCACTCAATAATATATCCCCTTTATCATATGCTGATCTTTGTTGTTCCTGCTGAGCTTTTGCTGAATAAACAGTAAATAGCAAAATAAGCAATAGTAAATTGAAAACAGTTTTCATGATTAAATGATTTTGATTCATTTAAAGACCTATAAAGGTCCTGCCAAAATCAAAACACTCCCATTTAATGCATGTACACAAATAGTTTAGTTGATGTATTGCTTTTAATTGGCACAAATTATCCCATTATTGGATTTGAATTTGATTTAAAAGTTATTAGATAAATATGAAAAAAAAAGAGCTGATCTTTCGAACAACTCTTTAAAAAATTTTTTCTTTTTATCAATGACCTTCCGTCTCTCCTTCTTTTAAAGGCACATTCTGAGGAATGAAATCTTCTACCGCATCTGGTTTGGAATAATCATATGGCCATCTGTGAACCACAGGTATAGCACCTGGCCAGTTACCATGAATATGCTCAACTGGGGTTGTCCATTCCAGTGTGTTTGATCTCCAAGGATTTTGAGGAGCTCTTTGGCCTCTAAACATACTATAAAAGAAATTATATAAAAATATACCCTGTGCAATTGCACCAATTATGGCAAAAACACTAACCAGTTCATTTATTCCAATAAGTTGATCAAACATAGGGAAGGCAGAATTGGTATAATATCTACGAGGAACTCCGGCAAGTCCTAAGAAGTGCATAGGGAAAAATACACCATATGCAGAAACGAATGTAAGCCAGAAGTGAGCAAAACCAAGTTTTTTGTTAAGCATTTTTCCAAACATCTTCGGAAACCAGTGGTAAACACCAGCAAACATACCAAATATAGCAGAAAGACCCATTACAATATGAAAATGAGCAACCACAAAATAAGTGTCATGAACATTAATATCCAAAGCAGAATCCGCAAGAATTAATCCTGTTAATCCACCAGAGATAAAAGAGGAAACAAGACCAATTGAAAAGAGCATGGCAGGAGTGAAAACAATGTTTCCTTTCCAAAGTGTGGTAATGTAATTAAACACTTTTACGGCAGATGGAATTGCAATCAACAATGTTGTAAAAACGAATATTGATCCAAGAAAAGGACTCATCCCTGTAACAAACATATGATGTCCCCATACAATAAAGGATAAAAATCCAATTGCAAGCAATGAACCAATCATAGCCCTGTAACCGAAAATTGGTTTACGCGAATTGGTTGAAATAATTTCAGAAGTAAGTCCTAAAGCAGGAAGAAGTACTATATATACTTCAGGATGGCCAAGGAACCAGAAGAGATGCTCATAAAGGATTGGACTACCACCAGTGTTTTCCAAGGCCTGTCCTGCAATGTAAATATCAGAAAGGTAAAAGCTGGTTCCAAAACTTCTGTCGAAAATCAAAAGCAAAGCAGCAGAAAACAATACCGGGAAAGAAAGTACACCTAAAATTGCAGTAACTAAAAAGGCCCAAATGGTAAGAGGCAATTTAGTCATTGACATGCCCTTGGTACGAAGATTTACAATAGTAACGATGTAATTTAGTCCACCTAAAAGAGAGGACACAATAAACAAAGACATACTTGCAAGCCACAAAGTCATTCCTAATCCAGATCCTGGCATTGCTTGGGGAAGCGCGCTTAAGGGAGGATATACCGTCCATCCACCTGATGCTGGGCCTGTTTCAATAAACAAAGAAGATATCATCACAATGGATGATATAAAGAAAAACCAGTAAGAAAGCATGTTCAGGAAACCAGAAGCCATATCGCGTGCTCCAATTTGAAGAGGAATAAGTAAATTACTGAAAGTTCCGCTTAATCCTCCTGTTAGTACAAAGAAAACCATGATAGTTCCATGTATGGTAACCAAAGCAAGATACATGTCAGGGGCAAGAATACCGTCTTTAGCCCATTTTTCTCCTAAAAAGAATTCCAAAATCATGAATTTTTCACCAGGCCAACCTAACTGGAGCCTGAAAAAAACTGACATCATCATTGCAATAACCCCCATAACAACGGCAGTTACCAGGAATTGCTTGGAGATCATTTTATGATCCTGACTGAAGACATACTTGCTAAAAAATGTTTCTTCATGATGATCGTGATCATCGTGCTCATGTGCACTGTGATGAATACTTTCGTGAGTCATTGACATACTTTAAAGGATAATTATAAAATTTAACTGTTTTTCTATCTACTTTTCTTATTAATCTTTACTCTGCTATTTGAGCAGTTGGTTCACTTTGTGGCATAAAAACAGTTTGTGAGGCCAACCATTTTTGATAATCTTCCTCTGTGTCCACAATCAAAGTCATCTGCATGTTATAATGAGCAGCTCCACAAATTTTCGCACACAATAGAATGTAATCAAACTCCGGATTTTTTGTTTGCTCTTTCATTTGAGCAGTTGTAATTGTTGGAATAAAATGAAATTGTGTAGACATTCCTGGTACTGCATTCATTTGAACTCTGAAATGTGGCAAATAAACACTATGGATAACATCCCTGGAGCGGATTACCATATTTACAGCACGATTAACGGGAATGTGAAATTCATTTTTAACAAGCTTATCATCCCATGCATTTTCATCCTTAACATCAAGTCCTAAATCATTAGTGCCTTCAATTAACCTGTAATTAGACTTTCCTAAAGCACCATCATCTCCCGGATAACGAACCGTCCAGTCGAATTGCTTGCCATACACTTCTATTGTAAGAGCATCCTCAGGAGCCGGGCCTGTAATTTTATTCCAGGTCATTAAACCATAAATGATAATTACAGCAAGAACAATAGCAGGAATAATTGTCCAGATAAATTCAAGTTTATTACTATGGGTAAAATAAAAGGCTTTCTTTTCTTTTCTGAAATAATATTTAAATGCGAATACGAACAAAAGAATATGAGTTCCTATAAATACAATACTTAAAAGAATCATATTAAAATCCCACAATTGATCAACATCAACACCATGTTCTGATGCAGAAATTGGTAACATCAGATCTTTATAGGCATAAATCTGATAAAAAAAGCCACCAATAAACACAAAGAGAAACAAGAGCATAAGATTGGCGTTAAGCTTATTGTCGCTTCTGCTGATTTCATCGTCTTTTGCACCGCCACGCAATACGGTCACAAGCTCGTAAATTCTCACAAGCTGCACAAGTAATATTATTCCAAACAAGACTACAAGGAATATCAGAAAGTTGATCATATCTTAAAAAATTAAATTGCTTTTCGTTATGCTTTTATTTTTGTTAATCTTAGGTATGGTGGTTAATCGTTTCAGAAAGGTATGGATGTTGTTTAACCATTAAAGGGGCTTTTGTAAGTGCATTTTGAACTACAAATAAAAACAAACCAATAAATCCAGCAAGTATTCCAAATTCATACAATGCAAATCCATTCCAACCATGCCCTTCTGTTGCACCCGGCATTATCATAACATAAGTATCCATCCAATGCCCTACAAAAATAATTAAGGCAACAACAAAAAGGAATTTGTAATTTCTTTTAGCATCTCTAGACATAAGAAGAAGCATAGGAAAAACAAAATTGATAAGGAACATACCAAAGAAGGCAAAACGATAATTTGCGATTCTGCTCATATAGTAGGTTACCTCCTCAGGAATATTTGAATACCAAATAAGCATGAATTGAGAAAACCATAAGTAACTCCAAAGAAAACTCACTGCAAACAACCATTTTCCCATATCATGAATATGGCTTTCTGTAACCTGCTCAAGATGACCTTTACTCTTTAGGTAAAGTGTGAACATCATAATTGCGATAGTACCGCTTATCCAAAATCCGGAAAAAGTATACCAGCCAAATAAAGTACTAAACCAATGTGGATCAATTGACATAACCCAATCCCAAGAAGATGTAGTGGAGGTAATAGCAAAAAAGACAAGGAACCATGCAGCAATCTTGATGTTCTTAAAATGTATTTGTGTTCCACCTATTTCATCTTCTTGTAAAGATCTTTTTCTGAAAACAAGCATAAATGCAGTCCATACGCCAAGATAAATCAAAGTTCTTATCCAGAAAAAAGGTTGGTTTAAATAACCTGTTTTACCTGCAATAATTTTATCGTAATTCTCATGTCCTTCAATGGCTATGCCTTCGGCCATCCAATGGTAAATATGGTGCCAGTGCATTGTTCCGGCAAAAAGAACTATGATAAGGGCCAGGGCTCCAAAAGGAAGAAATGCAGCAACAGCTTCAAATACTCTTTTCAAAGCAACTCCCCAAGCGGCCTCTGCTGCATAATTAAGTGCTATGTAAAATGTTGCACAAACACCCATACCAAGAAAGAAAATACTATTGGTAAGCAAATTAGCCCAAACCCTAGTTCCATGAGTTTCATGATCAGTCATAAACCCAACTGCAATAGCTATTACTCCGATTGCCATTAGGATGAATGTCAGAATTCTGTTCTTGTTTGAAAAAGTATAATTGAGATTCATCTGAAAATAATTTAGTTTTTAGTTGCAAATAAAACAAGCAAGAGACGCAATGCTGGCTTTACTCTATTTAATGTTTTTTACTCCTTATCTTTTTTATTTCTCCACCTGTTGCAGCTTCTGCACATAATGGATAATTTTCCATCTTTGTATTTTGGTGAGCTGAGAGGCGTGTGAGCCCATTAATCCTTTACCAAAAGTAACTGTGTGAAACATTTTACCTTCAGGTAAATTAATAATTTGGTCAGAAATATAAGATGGGGGAGGAGGAAATTTTTCTCTTTGAACAAGAATTCCGTCTCCTTTTCCATTCTCACCATGACACATCATGCAATAGTTCGTGTACAATCTTTTTCCTTCTGCAAGTGTGGCTTCATTTAATTCCAAAGGGTTTTTAAGATTTGCACCAGCTGCTTCATAACCTTCAGCAGTATTTGGAAAAGGATAAGGCATGTTATTAAATCTTTCTTGAACAGAGTTGGAATAAGGTATTGTTCCTGCAACAGGTTGCCTAACTGTTATACTATCTGGATAATCATAATTTACATATGCTTTTCTTGCCTCTGAACGATACATATCCGGCATATACTCAAGCCCAGGGCTTTGAGAATCCTTGCAAGAACTTACAGCAAACAATACAAACAATAATATAGCTGCTGGAAAAATCTTATTTATTTTACTACTTCCACTCATTGAAAAAGTTATTAAAATTAAATGTCTTTTACTGTTAATTCAGAAACTGCGGACTCATTGATCATACCGATAATTTCTTCGGCTGAATTTCTTCTGTTTTGAGTCGTTAGAATTTCCATTAAAAATTTGTCATCAGTTGTTCTAGGATCTGGGTTACGAGCACTTAAACCAGGCAAAGTGCGGTTTCTAATCAGGTATGTTAATGCCATTCCATGCGCTGCACAAAAAACTGTGAATTCAAAAGTTACCGGAATAAAACTGGGAATATTTTCAATAAAAGTAAAACTAGGTTTACCCCCAATATTCATTGGCCAGTCACCAATCATAAAATAGCAGATGCCCAATAAGGCTAGGCTTAATCCGGTAATTCCAAACAAAAAAGCCACTATAGCCATTCTTGTTCTTTTAATTCCAATAACAGGATCAAGCCCATGTATTGGAAATGGAGAATAAACATCATTAACTCTCACTCCTTTGGCAACAAGCTTTTTAGCTGCTTCCATAAGGTCATGATCATCATCGTAAAGTGCGTAAATAATTTTGTTTCCGTTGCTCATTGTATTATCTTATCTATTAATGATGCGCTTTGTTTTTATATTTTTCACCCGTTGATTTAAGGATCGTTTTTAACTCATTGAATGCAAGTACAGGGAAAAACCTGGCAAACAACAGGAACAGGGTAAAGAATATACCTATAGTTCCAATAAAAATTCCAATATCTACAAATGTTGGTGAAAACATCAACCAACTTGATGGCAAATAATCTCTGTGTAAAGAAGTAACAATAATTACAAATCTTTCGAACCACATTCCTATGTTTACAAAAATTGAAATGATAAAAGTTGCAATAAAACTTGTTCTGATTTTTTTGAACCAGAATAATTGAGGCGTAACAACATTACATGTCATCATACTCCAATAAGCCCACCAATATGGCCCAGTAGCGCGATTTATAAAAGCATACTGCTCATATTCAACTCCTGAATACCAGGAAATAAACAATTCAGAAAGGTAAGCAACACCTACAATTGAACCGGTAATAATGATTACAATGTTCATGTATTCAATATGTTTAATTGTAATGTAATTTTCAAGATTCAGCAATTTTCTCATCATGATAAGAAGCGTGAGTACCATGGCAAAACCTGAAAATATAGCTCCAGCAACGAAATAAGGAGGGAAAATAGTTGTATGCCATCCTGGTATTACTGATGTTGCAAAGTCCATACTTACAATTGAGTGAACCGAGAATACAAGGGGAGTTGCAACCCCTGCAAGTACAAGAGAAACTTCTTCAAATCTTGTCCATGCCTTTGCATTACCGGTCCAACCGAAACTTAAAATACCGTATATTTTTTTTCCAAGTGGGTTTACCAGCTTATCACGGATAGAACCAAAATCGGGAATTAAACCAATGTACCAGAAAACGAGGGAAACTGTAAAGTAAGTACTGATTGCAAAAACGTCCCATAGAAGTGGTGAATTGAAATTCACCCACAATGAACCGAATTGATTTGGAAGTGGAAGTACCCAATAAGCCAGCCAAATTCTTCCCATGTGAATACCTGGGAACAAAGCAGCCATCATAACTGCAAAAATTGTCATTGCTTCTGCAGATCTGTTAATTGCCATTCTCCATCTCTGGCGGAACAATAAAAGCACAGCAGAAATAAGTGTACCGGCATGGCCAATACCAACCCACCAAACGAAATTGGTAATATCCCAGGCCCATCCAACAGTTTTGTTCAATCCCCAGGTTCCAATACCCTCACCTATAGTATACATTATACATCCTACCCCCCAAAGGGCGATAATAACGGAAATAGTAAATGCGACATACCACGATTTATTGGCTTTTCCAATAATGGGCCTCATAACATCAGCGGTAATATCTCCGTATGATTTATCACCAAGTATTAGGGGTTCTCTTATATGTGAATCAACTTGCATTTTTTATGTATTGAATTAGATTATTACCTGATCCTGTTTAATATTTATTTAAGCTTGTTCCTGAGATTTATTCCGAACCTTAGTCATATACCAAATGTTAGGCTTTGTTCCTACTTCCTCTATCACATGATAAGCTCTTGGATTGGCAGAGTTGATTTTAACTTCGCTTCCTTTGCCATCATTGCTTGCCATATCATTGTAATCTCCAAAAACAATTGCGTTAGTAGGACAAGCAGAGGCGCAAGCAGTAACAACATCTCCGTCAGCAATTTTTCTCTTCTCTTTTTTAGCAACAAGTTTTCCAGCCTGTATTTTTTGTACACAGAAGGAGCATTTTTCCATTACCCCTCTTCCTCTTACAATAACATCAGGGTTAAGTACCATTTTGGAAAGTTGATCCATTGCTGGATTCACATCTGCAAATTTTTCATTTCCAGGATAGCTGAACCAGTTAAATCTTCGTACTTTATATGGACAGTTGTTAGCGCAGTATCTGGTACCTATGCAACGGTTATAGGTCATTTGGTTTAGTCCTTCATTGCTATGAGTTGTTGCGGCAACAGGGCAAACTGTTTCGCAAGGAGCGTGGTTGCAATGTTGGCAAAGCATAGGCTGAAAAGAAACTTCAGGATTTTCAGCTTCCGGAACTTCCATTTCAAGATACATGTCTATTGCACCAACATTCTCATCAGCAGCTTTTTTCTTTGTCATTGCAGAACTGAAATACCTGTCAATTCTAAGCCAATGCATATCTCTTCCTCTTCTAACTTCATCTTTACCTACAACTGGTACATTGTTTTCAGAATGGCATGCAGTAACGCAAGCTCCACAACCAAAGCAAGTGTTTAAATCAATTGTCATAGCCCATCTATGGCCTATTGTATCCACCGGATGTTCTCTCCAAAGATCAACTTTACTAACCAATTGTGGACCTTTAAAAGTGGCAAGCATTATATCAGGATTACCCGATTTTGGATCCGCCAGATAATCCGTCAAAATAGTTTCTTTAACAATCTCACGACCCATTAAAGTATGATGCTGCTGAACAGAAGCAATTTGATGTTTTTCACCAGTTTTGCTGATTGAAACACTTGAAATAGTATAATTATAGGTCCCATTTGCAAAAGTTGCCAGAGGAAAAGCGTTTTTACCTACTTCATTACCAGCTTTCCCCGCTTTAGTCCTTCCGTAACCTAAGGCAATTCCAATGGTTCCGTAAGCTTGACCTGGTTGTGGAACAACCGGAAGTTTAATGGAAATGCCATTTACAACAACCTCGGCAACATCAGCCTCATCCTCTCCTCTTGCAAGCAAACCAAATTTCCAATTGATTTCCTGCATTTGCTGAGGAGCCATGGTAATATAGTTATCCCAGGTAATTCTGGTAACCGGATCAGGAAGTTCTTGCAACCAAGGATTATTTGCCTGATTTCCATCTCCCATACTGATTTTTTGATACAAAGCAAGTTCTAATTCCCCTGGTTTAACAGTGGTAATTTTTGATGCAGAACCACTCAGGTCAGCGCCAAAAGAAACAGGTTCGGCTTGTTGAACCGGAATTTCAAAAACACCATCATGCAAGGTATTGTTCCAGAAGGAATCAAAAAGGGTATTGGTTGTTTGTAATGGGAAGATCCTATCATTCCAGGTATTTCTAATAAAAGAATAATAGCTTAAATCACTTCCAGACCACTTTAATAAACTATCCTGCACCTGACGCGTATTAAACAAAGGCGAAATTGTAGGCTGTGCTAATGAATATTTGCTCGTTCTTGGTTGAAGATCATTCCATGACTCAAGGTAATGATGATCAGGGCACACATAATTTACAAGAGAAGCTGTTTCATCCTCTTTATCAGAAAAAGAAACAGAAAGTTTAACTTTACTTAATCCTTGTGCAAAGGCATCACCATTTGGCAATGAATATACAGGATTAACTCCATAAATGAATAATGCTGCAACAGCACCTGAATTCATATCTTTTACAAGTTGATCTACATTTGCATCATCCCCTTGCTTTGTTAAATCTGCATTATTTAAATCAATTGTTTTGCCATAGTTCCCCAAAAGAGAATTAATAGCATTCACTATTGTTTGTACTGCAATATCATTAGATCCAGCTACAACCAGAGAACTTCCTCTATTTGCCCAAAGTTCTTCAGCTGCTTTACTTATTGTATTTTTAAAAGGCACCTCAACATTAGAAAGTGTTTGTGCACCAGATTTTTTTGCGATTTCATTATACAATGCCAATGCAGCCAGTCCTTGTTCAGATGGTTTAACAGGAACCCGAACATCAGCATTACTTCCGGTTAGGGAAAGGTTTGATTCAAAAGCATACATGCGTGACATCCAACCATTTTCAGGTCTTCTTGTTTTAGCAAATTGTGTTAAGTATTCAATTGAAGAACCCCATCCGCCCATAAAATCAGCAGCAATAGTTACTACAACTTTTGCATTAGAGAAATTTAAGGATGGAAATGCAGCTTTTCCAAAACTTGCCTGGTTAGCCTTGATAATTCCAGAATAGGAAATAGTATCGTAATTTACATGTACTACATTTGGATATTTTGCAGAAAAATCTGCAATCACCTGTTTTGTAGAAGGACTAATAATTGAATGAGAAAGAATTCGTATGTTTCCACCTTGTGCCGCAATTTGTTCCATTTGCTTTGTGATTTCTCCGTCTACGCTATTCCATGTTGTTGGACTACCAGCAGCAAGAGGACCATTTAACCTTGTAGAATCATACAGAGATAAAACAGATGAATTAACCCTTGCGTTTACACCAGCTCCTGTAATGGAAGAATTTTTATTCCCGGTAATATGTATTGGTCTTCCTTCCCTTGTTTTTACTAGAATACTTGCATAATCATTTCCATCAAAATAGGAACTAGCATACCAATTGGCAACTCCTGGAGTAACTTCTTCAGGTTTATTCAAATAGGGCACGGCCTTAATAACAGGGGTTTCGCATGCAGCAAGCGAGGCAGCGGTAACACTAAATCCCAAAACTTTAAGAAAATCTCTTCTGTTGGTTGATGATTCAGCTAAATTATCATCACCTAAGAAAGATTCCAAAGGCATTTCCTCTGCAAATTCTTTTTTAGAAGAATTTACAAATTCCGGATCTTCATTTAATTGTGCTAAACTTTTCCAGTATTTTTTTGTAGTACCCATGTTTTTTTCAATATATAATATTTGTACCCATAAGGGGCAGCAATAATTTTTTTAGTAATGACACTTGGCACACTCAATGCCACCAATTTTATCTACTGTTAGTTTTGTATGATCTGATTTAACTGATCCGGGATTGGCTTTATAAGCATGTCCGGATTCAACAAGACGTTTATGGAATTCTTCATAATACCCGTTGCCTGCAGTTTTAACTTCTGTTTCGCGATGGCAATCAATACACCATCCCATAGTAAGATCAGTATGCTGGGCTACAACCTCCATTTTTTCAACAGGCCCATGGCAAGTTTGACATTCAACACCTGCAACATTTACGTGTTGCGAGTGATTGAAATAGGCAAGATCAGGCAAGTTATGCACCCTAACCCAGCTTATTGGTTTTGTATTTGTTCCATAAGTTCCCGTTGCAGGATCATAATCAAGGGCTTCATATATTTTAGCAATTTCTGTTGAACCAGTTTCAGTACCTTCCTGAATGCCTTTATGACAATTCATGCATACATTTGCTGAAGGAATTCCCGCATGTCTGCTCTCATCTGCCGCGGAGTGGCAATAAATACAGGCGATCGCATTGTCACCAGCATGTATTCTGTGAGAGAAATTAATTGGTTGTTCAGGAGCGTATCCTTTATAAACGCCTATTCCCATTAATGAATCCCAACCATCCTTCATCCCTCCAATAACAAGCAAAATAATTATTAAGGCAGTAAGCTTATTGTTCCTGTAAATCCATGCCCTTACTGATTCTAAAAATGAAAGTTCAGGACCCTCAGGAATACTTAATTTTTCATTTACTACTTTTTTAAGTGATTTTTTAACTCCTATTAATATCAATAAAAGAATTATTAAAACAACAGCAATAGAAAACAAAGTAAGAATTGTAGATGTTGGAGAAGTTACTTTTTCAGCACCTGGTAAACCCTTTGGAACATCACCCACTTTAACCGGAGGATTTGCAACATAACTTAAGATGGCTTCAATTTCTTCATCCTTTAAATGAGGAAAAGGAGTCATTATAGACTTGTTGTACTGCTCAAACAATTGATTAGCGTATGGATCGCCAGTTTTCAAGAATTCAGGAGCATTTCTAATCCAAGAATACAGGTTTTCTTTATTCTGCCATCTGTCTTGAACACCTTTTAAACCAGGGCCAATTAGCTTAGCATCGGTTATGGTATGACATGATGAACAATTGTTCCTGAATAGTTTTTGCCCATCAGGTTGTGCAAAAGCAGTTTTAACACTAAAAAAAGTGAAAAAAACCATACATATTGTGAGAACCCATATTGCCCGTAAAGGCTTATTGGATGTAGTATTCATACTGAATTTTTTAGATGATCTGTATCAAAAATTAGAACTAATCAGATTTTTTATCGGAGGCAAATTTAGGATATTCGGAACTTTATGAAACATAATATACATAAAAAATTCATTTTATGCAACAATTTATATTGATTCTAAATAAGGCGCAACTTCAATGCAATAAAGGCATCCAAAGTTTCGTATTTCTCAATGAGCTCATTAGCCTGATATTAAAAACATTAATTTAATATAACATGGCAATAATTGAGGAGGCAGGATCAAGTTATTTGTCCAGTACTCGAATTTGTAATACATTTGTAAATATTTTGAACCCATGAAAATCAAGCTTTTTTTATCCTTCTTTTGTTTTTTGATTGCATTTCAGTTCTGTTTTGCTCAAGAGTTTGATTTAACAGAAGAAAAAAGTTCTCTAAATTCTAGAAAATTAATTGTTTCAAACAATAGGGATTCCTTAATGATAAAAACAAGTCCTGGAAGAATTCATATTATCCAGGATCAGCGGATTGATTCGCTTCTTAAAAAGCATCTTGAAATAAATGAAAGTAAGCAAACATTAGATGGTTTCAGAGTTCAAATTTCCACAGAATCAGGAGCCAATTCAAGAAAGGCTTCAAATGATGCCAAGGCCGTTTTTTTATCTAAATATCCAAATGTAGATGCTTATGTGGTTCATCATGCACCTAACTTTAAGGTGCGCGTAGGGGATTTCAGAACAAAACTAGATGCATCAAAATTTCTGGAACAGGTAAAAAAAGACTTTAGGGGAGCCTTTATTGTTAAGGACGAGATAAATTTACCGAAACTATAATTTAACAGTAGCCTTGTTTTTACTCAGTTTTTCAAACCTTAGTAAAGCTTTCAAGGTATTCAAAACCTGTTTTTTCAAAAAGGATCCTAATTTAACTCTTGTTGGGAAAAAGAAGCTATTTTATTGGTTTTGTTTGTACTGTCTCTATTTATGAGCAATAAAATAATATTCTTTATTTGTTTTAAAACAAAATTCGAAATCTTCAGGAGTTAAAGAATCCTTGCCCTTTATAAATGATTTAAGGGTGGATATTTTTAGCCCAATTTCCTGAGTAATGAATTCATACAATTCAAGAGGCTTTGTGCCATAATAATCACTTGCACCCATACCACATTCAAAAATAACGATGGGTTGAGAGGATTTCAGTATCTCCTTTGCACCTTTAAGTACCCCAAATTCCCCTCCTTCAACATCAATTTTAATAAAATCAATTTTTGTTTGAGAAGGAATAATCTGGTCAAGTGTTTTTAATTCTACTTTTATTTCTTCGATATCAGGTCTCTGAATATCGTATTTTCTTTTATTTATTCCGCTATATGCAGGTGCATTCTTCACAAGTTGAAAAGATGACTCACCGGCTTTATCAGAAAGTGCACAAGAAAAAAGTGAAATATTTTGACTATTGAACTCTTTTTCTAATTGCTTAAACAAATAAGGAATTGGTTCAAAAGCATAATGTTTTCCGTTTGGAGCGTTTTTTAAAATGTATTTCAAAATTTCTCCTTTATGGCATCCAACATCTATGCAATTTGAATCAGGATTAATGGTACGCTGCATTATTAATTTAGTTAACCTGTCGTATTCAAGATTCTTGGTTAAATCAAAATGAATAAAGTTTAGTATTAGTCTTAAAACAACTTTAATGTTCATAATAAAAGATTTCGAGCCTACTCTTTAAATAAATTATTTCAATTGTTAATTACTAAGAGGGAATTAATGTAAGTGCCGGAAATAAAAACTGTTAACCCTATAACTTAAAAAACCAATTCGCCAATTTATCAGTTCATAATGAATTGAAAATTGACGAATAGTATGAATTAAAAACTAATATATTATAGCTTTTTCTTTATTTCAATCATTTCATATCCTTCAATAATATCCTTTTCTTTTATATCGTTGAAGTTCTGAATATTCAAACCACACTCATATCCTGTAGTTACCTCTTTTACGTCATCTTTAAATCTCTTTAATGATCCAAGTTCACCGGAATATACTACAATACCATCACGAATAACCCTTACTTTAGTATTCCTTGTTACTTTACCATCTAAAACCATACATCCTGCAACGGTACCTACTTTGGATATCCTAAACACATCACGTATTTCAATGTTGCAAATGATCTTCTCTTCAAATTGTGGAGCAAGCATACCTTCCATTGCAGCTTTAATTTCATTGATTGCATCATAAATGATGGAGTACAATCTGATATCTATTTGCTCATTTTCAGCAAGTTTACGTGCACTAGGACTTGGTCTTACCTGAAATCCAATAATTATAGCATTTGAAGCCGAGGCAAGCAAAACATCTGATTCTGTAATTTGTCCTACTGATTTATGAATAATATTAACCTGTACTTTGTCGGTAGAAAGTTTTAACAATGAATCGGAAAGTGCTTCAATAGAACCGTCTACGTCACCCTTAACAATGATATTCAACTCTTGGAAATCACCTATTGCGAGTCTTCTTCCAATTTCATCAAGAGTAATATGCTTTTGAGTACGAATACCTTGTTCTCGTTGAAGCTGCATTCTTTTTGAAGCAATATCCTTTGCTTCACGTTCATCATTCATTACATTAAAAGTATCTCCGGCCTGAGGTGCACCATTCAAACCTAAAAGCTGAGCAGGCATTGATGGTCCAGCTTCTGTAATTGGCATTCCTCTTTCATTAAATAAAGCTTTAACTCTTCCTGAAAAACATCCAGCAAGAACCACATCCCCAACTTTTAAAGATCCTTTTTGGACAAGAACTGTAGATACATAACCACGGCCTTTGTCAAGTTGAGATTCAATTACAGTACCGTGTGCATTGCGCTTAGGGTTTGCTTTTAAATCTAAAAGCTCTGCTTCAAGCAATACTTTATCAAGCAATACTTGCATGTTTGTACCTGATTTTGCTGATATTTCTTGGCTTTGGAATTTTCCACCCCAGTCTTCAACCAGGATATTCATATTAGCAAGCTGCTCCTTAATTTTTTCTGGGTTTGCACCTGGTTTGTCAATCTTATTGATGGCAAAAACAAGGGGAACACCAGCAGCCTGTGCATGGTTGATAGCTTCAATGGTTTGAGGCATAACACTATCATCAGCAGAAACTACAATAATAGCAACGTCAGTAACTTTTGCACCCCTTGCACGCATGGCTGTAAAAGCCTCATGGCCAGGAGTATCTAAAAATGTCATTCTCTTTCCGTTATCCAAAACAACATTGTATGCTCCTATGTGCTGAGTAATACCTCCAGCTTCACCTGCAATTACATTTGCTTTTCTGATATAATCCAAAAGGGATGTTTTACCATGATCTACGTGACCCATAACAGTAACAATAGGAGGACGCTCAAGTAAATCCTCAGGATTATCTTCTTCCTGGGCAATGGTATCCAATGATTGAACGGTTACGAATTCAACAGTATATCCAAATTCTTCAGCCACAATAGATATTGTTTCCGCATCCAACCTTTGGTTGATTGAAACGAACAAACCAAGGCTCATGCAGGTAGAAATAATTTCTGTTACTGGAACATCCATCATTTTGGCAAGCTGATTTGCAGAAACAAATTCAGTTACTTTAAGCACTTTTTTATCCTCTTCCAGTTTCTCCATATCAGCTTGTAATTGCTGAGAAACTGTTTCCCTTTTCAATTTCCTGTACTTAGCAGCTTTTGATTTCCCTGAACCACTAAGTCTTGCAAGGGTTTCCTTGATCTGATTTTGTATTTGAACATCCGTTAATTCAGCCCTAACAACAGGGGCTTTTTTAACACCTTTCTTGAATCTATCACCAGCAGGAGTAGAACTACCGGGTGTGGAAACGGTTGTTCCTGGAGTTGCAGTACCGGGAGTTCCTGTTCGAGGTTGATCCGGTCTTTTAATTCTTTTTCTTTTCTTTTTATTTTTTTCTTTGTCGTATGAGGCAGAGGATGCAACAGGCTTTTTCTTTTCTTCTTTTACCGGTAAAATTATTTTTCCTAAGATCGTTGGACCTTCGAGTTTGGTAAATTTGGTTTTATAAATATCTTCCGTTGCAGGCTTAACTGTATCCTCTGGCTTAGTTACTTCTGCTGCTTTTTCCTGAGGTGCATTTTCCTTGGCAGCATCAGCAATTACCTGAGTTTCATTTTGCTCTTTCTCATTAGCAATATCTTCTTTTTCTACTTTAGGTGTTTCTTCTTTTGGAGTACTTGTTTTAGTATCCTTTGAAGTTTCTTTTTCTTTTACAGATTCCTTTTCCTTTGTTGATTTAGGTTTGGCCTCCACTATGGATTCTTTTTCCACTGAAGCTTCTGGCTCTTGTTTCTTTTTCTTCTTACCGGCTTCAAGATCAATTTTTCCAATAATCTTTACTTGCTTCCCCTCAATTCTAGGTTTAATGACTTCCTCTGATATTTTTTCTTCAGGCTTTATTGCTTCTGCCTTTATTTGCTCTGGCTTTTTTTCCTCTGGTTTTTCTACCTGTTGTACATTTTTGATGCTAACTTCATCCTGTTCTGCTTTCTTTTTTTCATTCGCTTTAGAATTATCTTCATCATCAATGCTAATTGTTTCCCTATTAAAATTACTTAATTTAACTTTTTGGGATTTTTCTTTATCGGATTTTTCAGACTGAAAGGCAGAGCATAGCACATCGTAGAGTTTATCATCGATTTTTGTATTGGGATTAGTGTCAACGGCATGTCCTTTTTCAGACAAGAAATCAACAATGGTGGAAATACCAATATTCAATTCTTTAGCTACCTTACTTAATCTTCTTGTTTGAACGCTTTCAGTCATATTTATAATCTCCAATTTTCTGCAATGTATACAGAAATAAATTTTTGTTGTATAAAGTTATCTAATGTTTTTAAATAACGAAATAATTTTTTTATTCGAATTCAGCCTGTAAAATATTTTTTACATCTTTAATTGTTTCTTCTTCAAGATCTGTTCTTTTTACAAGATCCTCCACGCTTAATTCAAGCACACTTCGGGCCGTATCGCATCCAACTGCTTTAAGTTCATCAATTATCCAGCTTTCAATTTCATCCGCAAATTCATCAAGATCCACATCCTCAGCATCCACATCTGTATCTCTGTAAACATCTATATCAAAACCAGTTAATTTACTGGCAAGTTTAATGTTATGACCACCTTTACCAATAGCAAGGGAAACTTGATCAGGTTTAAGATAAACTTCTGCCCTTTTTGTTTCATCATCAATTTTAACAGATGTAACCTTAGCAGGACTAAGCGCTCTTGTAATATACAACGAATTATTGCTTGTGAAATTGATAACATCAATGTTTTCATTTTTCAATTCTCTAACAATACCATGAATTCTAGAACCTTTCATTCCAACGCAAGCTCCAACTGGGTCAATACGATCATCATAGGATTCAACAGCAACTTTAGCTCTTTCTCCTGCCTCTCTAACGATATTTTTTATAATAATTAATCCGTCAAAAATTTCAGGAACTTCCAGTTCAAATAGTTTTTCAAGAAATTTAGGTGCTGTTCTGGATAAAACAATTACCGGGTTGTTGTTTTTCATTTCAACTCTCAGAACAACAGCTCTTACAGTTTCCCCTTTCTTAAAATAATCAGAAGGAATTTGTTCAACTTTTGGCAAAATAAGTTCGTTTCCTTCATCATCCAAAACCAGAAGTTCTTTTTTCCAAATCTGATAAACTTCTCCTGTAATTATTTCACCAACTTTTTCCTTGTATTTTTTATAAATAGAATCTTTTTCAAGTTCCATTAATCTTGACATAAGGTTTTGACGAATGGCAAGAACAGATCTTCTTCCAAAGTCAGATAATTTAACTTCTTCTGAAACATCTTCACCAATTTCAAAATCAGGATCGATTTTAATGGCTTCTGCTAAGCTAATGTGCTTGTTTTCGTCATAATCAAAGCTATCCTCTGCAAATTCATCGTCTACAATTTCCCTGTTTCTCCAAATCTCAAGATCGCCTTTTTCAGGATTAACAATTATGTCAAAATTATCATCCGTACCATATTTTTTTACAAGCATACTGCGAAAAACGTCTTCCAATATGCCCATCATTGTTACGCGGTCAATATTTTTTATTTCTTTAAATTCCGCAAATGATTCTATTAATTCAAGGTTATTCATTCTTATAATTTATTATTTAAAAGATATAACTACTTTGGTTTCTTTTATATTATTGTAATTTAGGCTAATAATCTTATTTACAGTTTTTCTCTTTTTGGTTATTTCGTCCTTAAGTTTTACTTCTGTTTCAAGTTTAATTTCCAATTCATCTGCTGCAACAAGTTTTCCTGTTATTTTTTCACCCTCAAGGGTAACTACTTCTACTTTTCTTCCAACATTTTTAAAGTATTGTCTCTTAATTTTAAACGGCTGACTTAATCCGGGAGAAGAAACCTGCAATTCAAAATCTTCATCTTCTCTGTCGAGATTTTGTTCAACATAACGGCTTACATTAATACAATCTTCAATAAATAAGCCATTATCATTATCTATTTCAATGATGATTTTATTGTCCGTATTAACCTTAATATCAACTATATAATTATCAGATCCTTTTAATTTTTCCTCTACCAGAGGAGCTATTTTTTCTTTTGTTATCATTTTATTCCAGCTTTTTTTAAAAGAAAGAGGGGACTTTCTGTCCCCTCTTTCTTTTATTAGCTAATTATTTGCAAATGTAATAATAAAACCAAAACCAGCAAACATTATTGCAATAAAGCAACTTTTTTATCCTCCCTTCGTTTATACTGTAAATTACCAAATCGATGAAAACTTTATATCTATCATAAAAAAACCATATCTTTAGCCATGAAAAATATAAAATCTATACATATGAAAAACTTAAGGATGTTTATTTTATTCTTGCTTTTTCTTCCAATTCAAATTGAATCTGTCTTTGCTGAAAAAGGTCAAGCCAACGAAACAATGAAAACTGTTTTTAAGGAAGTAAAAAAGGATGTGTCTGGCAACACAAACATAACTTCAATTTTAATGATTGTAGGTGTTGTAGCTGTTGTTGGCTTGGCAATTTATTTGAGCTTTAGCGGAAGTGAAGAGAAAAAATTTATAAGAAAAGCAAAAAAGTAATTTAAAAAAAATTACTTTTTTATTCCGTTTATATATTCTACTTTATTAATTACAACTCCTTTTTTATCATAAAAAATCCAGACTCCGTCTGATTTTCCATTCTTGTAATTGGACTTGCTTCTTATTACCTCCCCCGGAACTCTATGGTAACTAATTCCTTTCCCATGTAATTCACCCTTTTGAAAACTCTGTTGCTGGAATTTTTGGCCGGTTTCAAAATAATAGTTCCAAAGCCCATCGGGTTTTCCTTTTGAGTAACTTCCTTGGCTTTCCATTATTCCAGTATCGTAATTTGATATCCAAAAGCCTTCCTTAAATCCTTTTACATAATTCCCCTTTTCTGTCATTTTACCTTGAGCATTATAAAATACCCAGTTGCCATCTTTAACATCCTCTTTACAAGAGCCCTCGTAATTCGGTTTTCCATTGTTAAACCAGCCTTTCCAGGAACCATGCATTTTCCCATTTTCATAAAAGCCTTCGTCCTTTTTCTGACCGTTTTCGTACCAGGATAACCAAAGACCTGTTTCTTTATCTTTTACAAAATCACCTTGTTGAACTTTTTGGCCATTTTCAAACCAATAAATCCAATTCCCGTTTTTAAGGTCGTTTTTGTAGCCGCCCTGTTTCCAGATTTTTTGATCGGTATAATAATATGTCCATTCACCCTCTTTTACCCCTGAAACAAATTCGCCCTCATATTCTTTTCCTCCTTTATAAAACCAAAAAACCCATTTTCCATTTTGCAAGTCATCTTTAAATACACCCTCCATGTCCTTACTACCATCTTTATAATACCAGATCCAGGAGCCGTCTTTTAAACCATTTTTATACTTTCCGGAAAAATTTAATTGAGAATTATCAAACCATTGAGATGAAAGTCCATTGAATTGGTCGTTAAGGTAATTGCTTTCTTTCCATTTGCCCCCATTTTCAAACCATTCACTAAAGCTTCCCTCTTTTTTTCCATTCACAT
Source organism: Bacteroidota bacterium (assembly GCA_013696965.1). Lineage (NCBI taxonomy): Bacteria > Pseudomonadati > Bacteroidota > Bacteroidota bacterium. The sequence goes on from JACCXN010000007.1 coordinate 33,781, forward strand.
AATTTGAAATTTCCTTTTGTTGTCCATTGCTATACCATTCCTGCCATTGCCCATCCTTTAACTCTTTAATGAATACGCCTTCTGATTTCTTTTGTCCATTATTATAATACTGCAGGTTTTTACCCTCTTTATACCCATTCTTATACTCTGAACTTTCCTTTATTTTGTCGTTTTTATACCAAGTAATCAAGGTTCCATTTCCATTTAAAATTGTCTGCTTTCCCTTCTCATTCCAAAAATCGAGTAAAAGAATAGTATCAGCACTAAATTTCTCAACTTTTATTTTTGTATTATTTTCCTGCCAGTTAATCCAGATGCTGTCTTTATATCCAGCCTTATAAAAGCCTTCTTCCTTTTTATTGCCACTTTCATACCAGCTTGTTTTCAGGCTATCGGCTTTTCCATTATTAAAATAACCAACATCCTTAGTCTTTCCGTTCTTATAATAATAGGCCACCTTGCCGTGTGGTTTCCCATTGGAGTAATTCATTTCTTCTTCTAATTCACCCGACTCATAATAATAAAGCCATTTTCCCTGCTCAACTCCAAGGATATTATACTTGCCCTCGGACCTCTTATTTCCACTTGGCCAATTTTCTACAGTTTGTTGAGTATATGCAAAGAGGCAATTCATCAAGACAATCCAGGTAGTTAGGAATCTTTTCATTTAAAAAGTTATTGTTTTACGGTTTTTATAATTGCGATAAAGATAAAGTTTTTTAGTGTTTTATTAGATCACAACTTTATTCACTAAAATATGTTGCTTGCAATTAGTTAAAAAAATGAACAAAAATCTAAACTGTTTGTGTTTTTTCCTTTTTTAAAGATGTTTTTTCGAAAATTTTTCATTACTTAGCAAGTATAAAATGAATAAATTCTCCTCGAAACACCTTAAAAAAGAAAAATTTAAATTCTTTGTGAAAAGTTAAAGTTTATTGATGGCGTATGTTAACGACTAAAATTAAATAAAAACAAAAATGAAATTAAAGGGTTTAATGCTATTTCCAAAATGAATAAGGCAACCATTAAAAAACGGTTTCGTTTAATCTGTGATGAAAATCATTAAATTCTATACTTTATTAACTATTTCAATATGATTATGAAGAGCTGTTTTTTGACTATCCTTTTAATTTCATCGGTTTGCATTAATTTGTATTCACAAAATGGCAATCCATCCAGCGATCTTGAACTAAGGCTTAATAAATTGTCAGTTGAAGAAAAGATGGATCAACTCCAAAAGGTACACAAGGAAATTTTTCAATTACCTCATGATTTTGATTATATAAAATCAACTATAATGGGAGAATTTAATGCATATCGGGCAATACATGCTCCTAATTTTCCAGTTCGCGAGAATTTAGGAAATGATCAGAAAAAAATTGATCTTGCTTTTAAACATTGGATAAGTTCCTATCCTATGGAATATAAATTATGTATAATTAAAGGATTTGAAATTATCCGTAAATATAAGTGATATGAGATATTTATACCTGTTTTTTATTGTTGCTTGTTTATCCCTAATTAATCCCCAAGATACTATTGCTCAATCCTGTGTTGGCAATTGTGGAGGTTCTGCTGGTGGATGCTGGTGTGATGATGCCTGTTGGTTATTGGGTGATTGTTGTTCTGATATGTGTGCCTCCTGCCCAGGCCAAGGTTCTAATACAACAGCTAATTGTGGCAATCCTCCTCCACCTCCTCCACCTCCTCCACCTCCCCCTCCTGGCTCAGGCTGTCATATAAACAACTCCATATGTACTCCTGGTGTAGCAGGGCCATTTTCTTTTAGTAATCAAGCACAAGGCCCACCAACTGACTACGCTAATCCCGTAGGATGTAGTACAGGTTTGTATGGAAACACAACAGGCTTTGGCTTTGTTTTATTAAGCATTACCCAAGGCGGCCCCTTAAATCTTTTGGTAAATGGCAATGCTAATAGTGGGTATATTGATGTTATTATTTATAATATTCCCACAGGTGTTGGTGCCTGTACAGCAGTAATGAACCAAAGCAATGAAATTGGTTGTAATTATGCTCCTGCTTCTGCCGGTTGTACCCAATGGGGAAATGATTTTCCTTGCTCCTCAAGTATTGCTGCTCCTATGGTTACTGCTGGACAAACAATTATGATTATCGTTCATGATTATTCAACCCAAAGTTCAAGTTTTACTTTGTCTTTAGGTCCAAATGGGGCACAAACAGGCCCATACAATACAACAATCACTCCTGCCGGACCATTTTGCTCCAATTCTCCAGCCGTAAATTTGACTTCCGTTACTGGAGGTGGAACATGGACTGGTACAGGAATAACAAATGGTTCCGCTGGTACCTTTAATCCTGGAGTTGCAGGAGTAGGTACACATACAATCACATATACAATTCCAGGTGTTTGCGGTGGTTCAAGTACAGAAACAATTGTGGTTAATCAAGCCCCAATAACCCCAACCGCTCCTAATGGGCCACTAACTGTTTGTCAGGGTACTGCAACTTCTAATTATACAACTACAGGAAATACCGTTACCTATGGTTGGACAATTACTGGTGCAGGAAATACTATCACTGGTAGTGGCACGAGTGCAAATGTAACGTGGAATCCAACATTTAATGGAAATGTACAGATTTGTGCTGATGCAACAAATAATTGTGGTACTGCACCGCCAAGCTGTATAACTGTTAATGTTACTCCATCGGCTGTTATTACTGTAAACCCAGCAACAGCCTCCATCTGCGAAGGTGATTCTGTTTCTTTATCCGCATCAGGGTCTGGAACCTATATTTGGTCTCCTTCCATAGGTTTAAGTGCCACAACTGGAGCTACGGTATATGCCTTCCCTACTTCTACAACTACATATACAGTTAATGAATCCAATCAAAATGGTTGTGGTAGTTCTGGTAGTGTTACTGTAACCGTAAATTCAAAACCTACAGTGACATTAAATGATACAGCTATCTGTATTGGAGAAAATGTTACAATTACTGCTATACCAACAATAAACGGAGGATCCTTTTTATGGAGTCCGGGAGGTGAGCAAACAGCATCAATTACAGTATCACCAAATACTACAACAAGGTATTATCTAGAATATTCACTCAACGGTTGTTCGGATACTACCAGTGCTTTGGTAACAGTATCACCAATTCCTGTTATTGATGCAGGGGCTGATCAAATATTTTGCGTTGGAACATTAACTCAGCTTACTGCCAATGGTGCTGACAACTACCAATGGATGCCAGGAGGTGAACTCACACAAACAATCAGTGTTG